>JAPLSS010000480.1 GCA_026398515.1 Candidatus Sumerlaeota bacterium
CCTTGACCACGCAGTAATCGATCGTCGGCTCGAAGCAGGCGGGGGTCTTGCGGGTGATGTCGTTGGAGATCTCGTCGAGGGTGTAGCCCACGGCCAGCTTGGCCGCGATCTTGGCGATGGGGAAGCCAGTGGCCTTCGAGGCCAGCGCCGAGGAGCGCGAAACGCGCGGGTTCATTTCGATGATCAGGCGCCGGCCCGTCTTGGGATCGACGGCGAACTGGATGTTCGAGCCGCCGGTGTCGACCCCGATGGCGCGGATGACCTTGATGGCGTCGTCGCGCATCGCCTGGTATTCCTTGTCGGTCAGCGTCTGCACGGGGGCCACGGTGATCGAGTCGCCGGTGTGGACGCCCATGGGGTCGAAGTTCTCGATCGAGCAGATGATGACGACGTTGTCGGCGTTGTCCCGCATCACCTCGAGCTCGAATTCCTTCCATCCGAGAACCGACTGCTCGACCATGATCTCCGACACCGGGCTGAGGCGCAGCCCCCGTTCGGCGATCTCCAGGTATTCCTCCTTGTTGTAAGCCACGCCGCCGCCCGTGCCGCCGAGGGTGAACGACGGGCGGATGATGCACGGGAAGCCGACCTCCGCGGCGACCGAGTCGGCTTCGGCCTTGGTGTGGGCGAAGCCGCTGGCCGGCGCCTCCAACCCGGCGGCCAGCATGGTCTCCTTGAACTTCATGCGGTCCTCGGCCCGCTCGATGGCCTGGGCGTTGGCGCCGATGAGTTCGACGTTGTATTTCGCGTAGACGCCGCGCCGGTGCAGTTCGAAGGCGACGTTGAGTCCGGTCTGGCCGCCGAGAGTAGGAATGACGGCGTCGGGGCGCTCTTTGGCGATGATAGCTTCGAGGACTTCGGGCGTGATCGGCTCGATGTAGGTGCGGTCGCCGAACTCCGGGTCGGTCATGATGGTGGCCGGGTTGGAGTTGACGAGGACGACTTCGTAGCCGTCGGCGCGCAAGGCCTTGCACCCCTGCGTGCCGGAATAGTCGAACTCGCAGGCCTGGCCGATGACGATGGGGCCCGAGCCGATGATCAGGATTTTGTGAAGGTCATTGCGCCGAGGCATGGGAACACCTTCTTGGCCGCAAAGAACCCAAAGAAACGACACAAGTCCCCTTGCTGTTCTTTGCGCTCTTTGCGTTCTTTGCGGCTCGAGTCTCTATCTTCAGTTACTCGCCCTTCTGAGGTGAACGCCTAGAACCAGACTATTCCCGTCGTAAACAGAACACATCGTTCCACTGCCGCCATGGTTTTGGAATCCACAAAGCCCAGCTTGCGTTCCAGTCGGGTCTTGTCGAGCGCTCGCAGCTGGTGGCAGAGCAACACAGACTCCCTCTCCAGGCCCCCTTGTCCCTGGGCGACCCGAACGCACGAAGGCAAAGCCGCACGTTGGAGATTCGTCGTCAGGGGTATGGCCAAGACGGTCGTTGTGAAGCGGTTGATCGCATCATTCTGAAACACGAGGATTGGCCGGATGCCCGCCTGTTCCGAACCGCGAGCAGGATTCAAGTTGGCCAACCAGACATCGCCGCGTTGGACGGTCATCAGGCATCCTCTTGTCTCAACCCGCGTTCGTACTCCGCTATTCCTTCCTCCGCCAACGCCTGGTCCGCCTCGCCAAATGCGGCATATTGCGCGGCCAATTTGGCTTCATCCAGATCCGGGGCAGACTGGAGACGATCACGGAACCTTAGAAACGCGAGAAACTCGGCAACTTCGACCAACTCCGCGTCGGTGAGAGTTGCAAGCTCGTGTATGACTTGCTCCTTGACTGACATGGCCTCTCCCCTTGTTTCGCCGTGCTCATGCTCTGAAGAAAGCCCTTCAATATCTTGCCCCGCTCGCGCCTCTAAGGCAATCCCTCTCCTACCCGCGCGACTTCTCGATCGTCTCGCGGAATCGAGGGAAGAGATACGACGAATCGTGAGGGCCGGGCGAGGCCTCCGGGTGGTATTGCACAGAAAAGGCCGGCAGTTCGCGATGGCGAATGCCCTCGACCGTCTGGTCGTTCAGGTTGATGTGCGTCACTTCGATTTTCGAGCGATCCAGACTGTCGGGATCGACGCAGAAGCCGTGGTTCTGCGAGGTGATTTCCACCTTGCCCGTCGCCTCGTTGCGCACGGGATGGTTGGCCCCGTGGTGGCCGAACTTGAGCTTGTAAGTGCGTCCGCCGAACGCCAAGCCCATGATCTGATGCCCGAGGCAAATGCCGAAGATGGGGATGCGCCCCAGCATCTTGCGTACTTCGCGGGCCACGTAGTCCAGCGGCTCGGGGTCGCCGGGGCCGTTGGAGAGGAAGACGCCGTCGGGCTGTAGCGCCAGGAGTTCCTCGGCGGTCGTGCGCGCGGGAACGACGCGCGGCGTCATGCCTTCGGCGATCATCCGTTCGAGGATGTTGCGTTTGATGCCAAAGTCATAGGCGGCGATGCGCAGCGTTCTACGGTCCTTGGGCAGTTCGAACAGGCGCGGCTTGAACTCGTAAGGCGTGTCGATGCTGACATCCTTGGCCAAATCCTGCCCGGCCATCGCCGGCGAAGCCAAGGCTTTTTGCCGCAATGATTTGGGGTCAAGGTCCGCCGTTGACAGCGCTCCGCGCATCGCCCCCTGGGTGCGCAGGTGGAGCGTTAGGGCGCGGGTGTCGAGCCCTTCGATGCCCATGACTCCCTGGGAAACGAGGTACTCGGACAACGAGTGCTCGGAGCGCCAGCTGCTGGGGATCGACGAGAGTTCCTTGATGATGAAGGCGCGGGCGTAGACGCGGCCGGATTCCGTGTCCAGGTCGTTGACGCCGTAGTTGCCGATCAGCGGGTAGGTCATGACCACCATTTGGCCGGCGTAGGAGGGGTCGGTCAGGATCTCCTGATAGCCGGTCATGGCGGTGTTGAAGACGACTTCGCCGGTGGTCTCTCCGGCGGCGCCAAAGCTGAACCCGTGAAATGCGACTCCGTCTTCGAGAACCAACAGCGCCGGGATGCGAACGGCCGAAATGGGCATGATCTGCGGGTCTTCCCGTCTGAACTCGCAAACCTGTACCCCGCCCCGCCGTCCCTGTCAAGGCGGGCGGAGCAGGAAAACCGATTTCTCCCCTATCGGGAGGGTGGGAATAAAGACTTCGAGCGGGAAAACGATTAGGAAGGTGAACGCGTTGCGTCCAGGAACTCCGTCGGGCGCATCGGCAACGTGAACCAGAAACCGTGTTCCCCCGCCATTTGTGTTATGCTGGCCTATGCGGCCTTGGCTTTCGCCGCGCGCCGCCGAGGCGCTTCCGGCGTGGAAACCCGGTCGGCGAACTCCCGCTCCGTCTGGCGCAGACGTTCGCACAACTTGTGCAAGTCGTAGCCGCAAGCGCGGGCGAGGCGGTCGCCGGCGCGCCGAACTTCCTCGACAATGGGATCTTTGCGCATGGTCAGTCCTCCATGAGCTCTTCGGGAGTGCAAATGGTCGGCAAAGGCAGGCGCGCCTTCTCGTGAAACATGGCCAACCGGCGGCGGACAATCCCGCCTGCGATATGAGCGCAATTCCATGTCAGAAGATAGTCCAGATTGTGGACGGACGCAACCGCGATATGGAGAGCGTCGCGCAACGCCTTGCGCGGCACAAGACCCGCTCGGATATAAGCGCCGGCCAAGCGTTCGGCCTCCGGGGAGAGGGGCAGGAGCGGAACGAGGCGCAAGGCGTCGAGGCGCTCCCGCGCAAGCCGCCGGTCGCCCGCGCGAACCTCGTCAATCACCGTGGGAGAGACAAACGGCCGAAAGCGTCGGAAGCGGGTGGCCCATCACTGGCGTGTGATCTCCTGGCGTCCAAGGATCACCACATCGCGCGACGGGCGGCCAACCAGATAGCTGACGATTGACGTTTCGAGGTAAATACTGGGAGATCCCGCCATGTTTGTCCTTCTCGCAGCCTCGGCGGCGGCGTTTGCCTTTCAGCTACCGGCCGCCGCTGGGGCCGTACGTTTTTCGGATGGCGGCGCCAAAGCTGAACCCGTGAAATGCGACTCCGTCTTCGAGAACCAGCAGCGCCGGGATACGAACGGCCGGATTGGGCATGATCTGCGGGTCTTCCCGTCTGAACTCGCAAACCTGTACCCCGCCCCGCCGTCCCTGTCAAGGCGGGCGGAAAAGGAAAAGTGATTTTCCCGCCAGAGAGCAACAAGGCGCTGTTTCTGGGGGCGCGCAAAGCGAGAGGCGTTGCGCGTTGACGGACCTTAGACGTCTCTGGCAGAATACCGGCGGTGGCGGCGAAGCTCTCTTCTCTTATTGGCGCGTGCGGGAAGCGGCCTATGAGATACCGATGCAGAATCCTCGCGCTTCTGGCGCTCGGCCCCTGGGTATGGATGGTTTCGGCGAATTCCAGCGCGCACGGGGCGCCCTTATTGATCATGCAGGGCGACTACCCTCGCGCCTATTTCTTCCGGTCCGCCGAAGGCCAGGCCGCCAACACGAACAACACGTACGCCGAGTGGGACGCGACGTTCTCCCGCCTGATGGGCATCGAGGGGAAGGTGTTCGACGAGGAAGTCCCCGGGCGCATGGCGCGCAACCCGCAGTTCTTCGCGCAGTTCAAGAGCGACCATCCAAACCAACTGGTTCTGCTGCATTTCAACGGCCGCGCTCGCGATCCGGCCTTTGAGACATCGAACTACTTCGCCGGGCATTGGATCTATCACAACGGCGCCATGATCACCGCCGACGTGCCCGCGCAGTCCGCCGATACGGACATCCACGTCAGCGACACCGGCCTGTTCCTGACCAACATGGGCCGCTACGGAACGAACAACGACGACATCGGCCTGTGCGCCCTGAACGCGCAGGGGAAGCCCGACTGGAGCCAGAGCGAGCAGGTGACGCTGGTGTCCGTCGACGAGCTGGCCGGCCGGTTCGGCGCGGGCGGATTGTGCGAGACGTTCGACGGCGTGGAGTTCGACGTGCTCATGTATAACCTCGGCAATTCCAACGCGACGCGCGGGCCGGACTGCGACGCCGACGGGGCGAAGGACGCCGGAGTGATCGGCGGCTTCAACGTCTACGGCGCCGGCGTGATCGAGTTCTGCCGCGAATTGCGCCAGAAGATGGGCGAGGGCAAGTTCATCATGGCCGACGGCATGGGCGAGGGCAACCAGCGCGCGGTCGGCATCCTCAACGGCATTGAAAGCGAAGGCTGGCCCGCGCTCAGCGACTCCGCCATCGACGATTGGTCGGGCGGAATCAACCGCCACTTCTTCTGGGAGGCGAACGGGCGTGCGCCCGTGTTCAACTACATCAACCACAAGTTCACCGTCCCCGGCGGCTCGGGGCAGCAGCAGGAGGTTCCCTATTCGACCCACCGGCTGGTTTTCGCCGCCGCCCATTTCCTGAACGCGGGAATCTGTTACTCCTACACGCCGCCGAAGACCGGAAGCGAACTGGTCGGCGTTTGGGACGAGTTCTGGAAGGGAACGGCGCACGAGATCGGCTGGCTGGGACAGCCGCTGGGGCCGGCGCGCCGCCTGGCCGAAGAGCAGCCCGACGTGTTCGGCGGCGCCGGCTCTCCCGCCACCAGCGCGATCCTGTCGAAGTTCGCCGGCACGAACATGACCTTCACGATCGACGGCGGACGGGTGAAGGTCACGGCTACGGGCGGCGCGACGGAGTTGGGATTCAACCTGAAAAACGTCCCGTTGAGCGGACCCGACATCTACCTGTCCATCACGGCGCACGGCGACCCGTTGCCGGGCTACCCGCCGGAGATGCCGCGCGTCATGACAGTGAAGAGCACCGAGGGAATCACCACGCCGACCGAGCACATGACCTGGGCCAACGGCCAGGACTTCACCTCGACCTTCTACTACGGCGACGTGATTGGAGCGACGGGGAAGTTCCATCTCACGGTCGAAGGGACGGGGCCGATCTGGCTGACGCTGACGGGCCGCGCGCATCCCGACGCCGTCGTCCGCGAGTTCGAGCACGGCGCCATCGTGGCCAACCCGTCGCTGCACGATTACGCGTTTGACCTGGCCTCGCTTTTCCCCGGCCAGAGCTTCCGCCGGTTTCAGGGGACGGCGCTCCAGGACCCCGCGACCAACAACGGCGCGCTCATCTCGTCCCCGCTGACCCTCCATTCCAAAGACGCGCTGTTCATGGTCAAAGAGCCGCAATCGGCGGTGCGGCAATGGCGGGAGTATTAAGCGGCAATCGCTGAGAGGAGTCGGTTATAGCCCTTGGGGCCGCCCGGAAACGATAGAAATGAGGAGCACGGAGTCCCGTTTTTCGGGCGAGGAAGCCCCGCGCCTTGGCTCACTCCCGGCGAAAGAGGTCCGTGGATCGGGCGTCCTCCGCATCCTTCGGTTCGCCGATGCCGCAGCAGCCGGTTTCGGGATCGACGTGGGGAAAGCCCCTCTTGCCGGAAGGGGTCGTCGCGCGGCACTCGCCGATGTACGAGAACCGGCAGTCCTTGCAGAAGACGATCTCGTCCTGGTTTTCGTCGACCCATTCGCCGCACCAATCCTGCGGGCTGATGCGCGGGAACCGGCCCTTCTTGGGCGGGTATTTTTTGCATTCTCCGATGGTGGAGCCGTGATGCAGATCGCGGTAGTAGGCGCAGGTGCGGCAGAATCTCTCGGTATTCCCCGACATGGCGACTCCTTTTCCCATTCCGGTTCTCAGGCCGTGGCGCGCGAGCGGCGACGCGACACCGCCGTGGCGAGATTGCACAATCGCGGTCGGAACATCCCGTGGAAAATGCGCCGCGCCGCCCCGCCCCGCCCCGCGGACAGTCTTGTCCGCGGGTCTGGCCGGCGCCGCGTGTCTTACGCGGGGAAGACGGTCTACGCCGCACAAAGCGCCTGTCTTCCCTGGTTTCACATCGTTTCGAGCAGGCGGCTCGACGGGACCCTCGCCCTTCCGTTCCTCCATCCTCATCCGTTTCCGGGTTGTGCGAAGAGTCATGCGCCGCCGTCGTCGGCTTCGCTGGCCGCGTCGGCCGCGCCTTTCACCTGCTTCTTCGAAAAGCCGCGGTAGAGGTCATGTTCGCGCGCGTCGAAGTCGACGATGTCGGGCACGCCCACCGCGAAGGAATACTTGTTGTCCATGTAGAACTTCTGGCGCGCCGCGATGGCTTGGTTCATCGCCGTTTCGTCGCCGCCCTTCTTCGTCGCCAGGATCACCCGCACGGCTTCGATGTGCAGTTTCAGATACTCCAGTCCCTTCTCGATGAAGGCGATGCGTTCGAGAACCGTCGCGTCGCCGGCGGCCATTTCTTTGGCGCGCGCCAGGGGCTTCTCCAGGGCGGCGTATTGTTCGGGAGTGTGGGCCGGCAGGACGAGCGGCGCGAGTTGTTCTTTGCCTCCTTGCGACAAGTCGCCAATCCGGTCCGTGTATTCGGCGACCGCCTGGTAGTATTCCTTCATCGCCGGGGCCGCTTTGCCGAAGCCGCACCGGCAATAGTCGTCGACGATCTTCGCCACGTCGGCCTTCGGGTTCCACAGCAGTTTGACCAGCACGTAGTAGTTGAGGCCCTGGTTGCCCCAGTGGTGCATGAGCGAATCGAAGTCCACGCCGATCATGCCCGTGTCGGCGCAGTGGCTGAGCGTCGCGCCGAGCCGTTCCGTAAAGCTCAGCGGATAGCCGTGGCCCCAGTGCAAGAGATTCGGCCGCAGGAAGATGTGTTGGGCGGCCTTGGCCCAAGCGTCCCATTCCTCGGAGTCGCGCTTCCACAATTCCGCGTTGGCCAGACGGTTGAACCCCACGTAGCCGATGACGACGTTCTCGCCGGCTTTCTCGCGCATGGGCGGAGTGCGCCACGCGCCGTAAGCGTAGCCGCCGACCATTTTGCCCGGCGCAACCTGCCGCAGGCGTTCGGCGGCCAGGTTGTAGAAATGGACGTAGCGGTCCGTCAGCGCGGGGTATTCGAACGCGGTCTTCTTGCCATCGGGGCCGACGCTGTTGAGCGTGACCTTCGGAGCGTCCGGCGCGTCCCACGCCTTGCATGCCTCGCACATGCAGTGGCCGTTGTAAGCGTTGTCGTTGGGCGAAGCGGAGAACGAGGCGACTTCGGGATTCGCTTTGAAGAAGGCCTCGGCGTTCAAGGTCCATTGATCCAGAACGGCCGGGTTGCTGACGCAGATTTTGATGCGCTCCGAGCCGCCCAGGACGGAGAAAAAACCGCGCCGGCCGTTGACCTGCATCGCGAAGTAGTCGAGGTGCTGCTCGCCGTATTGCTCCCACCATTGGGTGAAGCCATGCTGGTACTTCATGGCGATCGAGCGGCCAAGGCGCTGATGCGTCTGCCACGCCTTCGACTGCTCGACCATCTGGGCGAGGGGCTCGTCCTCCATCTTCAGCGCCTGGCGCGCGAAGCCAAACTTGCTCGGATTCGGATTGGTCAGCGATTCACGGATAGTGCGAACCGATAGGAACGGGGCGTCCGTGCGGTCGAGCGGCGGCACGGCGATTGTGGAGTTCTTGGGAACAACCTCGCCCAACGGCCCGGGCCACAGCCAGCGCATTCCCAGATCATCTTCCAGCAACGAGACGACGGCCCACAGCGTCCCCTTCTGCCGCTCTTTCCCTTCGTATGCGTCTTCGCGTCCCACCAACACGAGGCGATTGCCCGCGCTCCTGATGTGGAATCCTTCGGGTTTGAGATCCTGGGGCGATACGCCGCTCTGGCGCGCCAACTCGCCTTCGCCGACAAGAATGAGCGTTCCGGCGCGCTCCCCGGGCGAGAGAGCGCTTTCTTTCTTAATCTCCACCGTCGCGTCCGAGATCCGGCGCAACCCGTCTTGCAGTTCGCGCGCCGCGTCCTCGGCCACGTCGGTCGGCTTGTCGGGCAGCGCGATGACGCACGCCGCCTTGCCGTCCTTGACCAGGACGAGCGACGACGATTCCGCGGCGACGGAATAGCCGCCCGTCGCCGACAGCGACAACACACAGCCAACGACCGCGATGATGCGCATTGGCGTTCTCCTTTGGTGGAGCCAACGGTGGCGATTCCATTGGCCGTATGAATCGCATATCGATTCCGAATAGGCAACGACGGTTCGGCGGGGGCCGGAGAATCACGTTGGCTGTCGAATCGCGCCGGCTGTCCAGTCGGCAGCCTGTTCGCCAGCACGAATACGAAACTGATGACTGCCGGCTGGACAGCCGGCGCTACTCTACCAAGGGCGCAACCAGGAACTTGCGAGAGGAAGAGAGAAATTCTTCCGCGGATTCGGGGCGTCTCTGCTTGATTTCTTCTCGGCGATAGACGATTCTCGTGCGATCAATAGGCAGGCAAGGAGAGCGCCAATGAGCATCCTACCCATCCAGGAGATTCAAAGGCAGGGCGTCCGGGCGCTGGATGAGGCGCTCAAGTCCGGCCCGGTGAGCGTGATCAAGAACAACCGCGCAGCGTATGTTGTTTTGCGCGATGAAGACTACCGCCAGCTGATGAACGACCGGGCCGAGGCGCGACTGGCCGCGTCGGAACGAGATCTGAAATCCGGGCGCGTCCGGCGCGGGAACGCCGCCAAACTGATGCGCGAATTGCTGCACAATGAGTAAAGAGCACGGGGCGCCGCGATGCCCGAATTTGCATGGGTCTGGACCCATGCTTTCGCGCGTACGGCTCGCAGGTTTCTTCGCCGTCATCCAGACCTGGTTGGGCTCTTTGACGACACCCTCAAGCAGCTGGAATCCGATCCCTATTCGCCGCGCTTAGGCCTTCATCGCCTCAAAGGCAAACACCGCGACAAACACGCCGTCAGTCTCACATACTCCCATCGAATCGTGTTGATCCTCCGCGTCGAAGCCGGCGAAATCGTCTTGCTGGATGTGGGTTCGCACGATGAAGTGTATCGCGATGCGTGACCGAATCCCGACTCTAAGGGATAGATGCCCGGGGGCGCGGGGGCCGGCGGCCTACGAGCCTTCAGCTCACGCGGAAACGCATGAAACGGGGGAGTATGGAGTCCCCGTTCATCTCTTCTCAAACGCAAACTCCACTTCGTTGGCCCACGAGGTCTCCCAGTCGTCGTGGAAGGCCTGCTTGTTGATCTTGGAGACGCTGCGGTTGGCGGCGAGTTCGTATTGCGGGCCGTCGTTGTCGTTGACGCGGAAGGAGAACTTGATCGTCTCGCCGGCATCCAGGCGTTTGCGGGCGTCGGGGATCTCGGACCACGGCAGGGCGGCTTCGACAAGGCGGGTATTGCCTTCGCGACGCATGGCGAGTGTCCCCTCCGCGACCGGGCCGCCGTCGTGCGGGGCCTCGGGCTGGCGCGGGAAGAAGGATTTGCGCGGCATGCCGGGGGCGAACAGGCGCCACGTTTCGGTCCCGCCGCCGTACCGTTCGGCCACCGGGTTGAGCGCGAATTCGTAGTCGGTGCAGCGATATTCCATGAACCGCGGCATCGTCCCCGGCGGGTTGGGCAAAGCGCCATCCTGCCCGAGGGGGATGACGTTGAAGGCGATCTGCACGCCGTCGGTCTTGTTGCCGGCGGGCGTGTCGGGGTCCTTGCGATAGGAGAAATGACGGACGCCTTCGGGCCAGGCGAGGGTGACGGGCTGTTCCGCTTTCTTCGGCTTGGCGGACTTGGGGGACGAGGTGGACGAGGTGGACGGGATGGGCTTGCCCACGCGCGGTTCCTTCTTGGGCGCGGGTTCTTCGGGCAGGAAGGTGGCCTTGTCGGGATAGAAGTAGGAGTCGTCGTCGCGGTTGGCGAAACGGAGGTTGCCTTCGTAGGGAGTGGAGTCGGCGATCTTGGCGGCGAAATAGAAGAACTGGTCGTCGTAGGCGAGATAGCCGGTGGCCATCCCCGTCTTGACCGATTCGTCGAATTCCACCATCGGCAGCCAAGCCTGTTCGGTGAGATTGGGGCCGGTGTCGACGCCTTTGACGGTGTGGGGCAAAACGCCTTCCCAATCCTTGAGGTCGCCGTCGACCTGGATGGTTTTTTGCGCAATCTGGTTGACGTGCAGTTCTTCTTCGTGAACCGCCTGGCCGTCGGCGCCGGCGTCGAAGTGGAGAGAAAGGGGATAGATGTTCGAAGGATCGGCCTCTCCCCCGCTGACCGGGATTCCCACATCCTTGGTCTCGTGCGCGGCGAACTCCAGCGTTTGCCTGGCGGGGTCGAGCTTCAGTTTCCCCAATGTCCCGTCAAGTTCGCCTTTGACGGGACGGTTGAGGACATTGGTCAGCGTGAGTCGCAGGGCCGGGTGTTGGGCGATGGGCGCGAGGAGATCGTAGGCGGCGACGTCCAGCGGCTCGTAGCCTCGGATGTCCGATTGCTGAATCGCCTGGATCAAGGCGTCGAAGGAGCCTTTCGATCCGTCGGCGCGGAGGAAGTAGCCGCGGTCGTTGAGAGGAATCGCGATCGTGCCGTCCTTCTACGGCTGGGGGTTCCCGTAGAAGTCATACAACACGAACTTGCCGCCGCCGTCGGCGATGGTCATGGCGGCGCCTTCGAGCGTCTGCAACTTCGCTAGTTCCGCCAGAACGCGATCCCGTTCTTCGCGAACGCTCTTGTCTTTCTTCGGAAGCATGACCAGGCGGTTTTGGAGTTTCTTGACCTCGGCCGCGTTCTTCAGCTCACTCAATCCCTGCACGGACCAGAAGAGCAACTTCTCGTGTTCGTAAACGCCGGCCAGATCGCCGACGACGACCACCGTGCCGTCGTCGGGATTCGGCGCGCCGTCCCTGAGCAGGCCGTCGAACACGAAGACCCACGGCAGGCCGTTCTTGAACAGGATTTCCTTGAACTTGCGCTGGCCGAGGAGGTTCTGCATCGCCCCCACCGCGGCGGCCGGCGCCCAGGCCTGGGGGATGAAAGTCTTGGCTTCTTTCGGCTTGGCGGGTCGCGCGGGAGGGCGGGCGGACTTCTTCGGTTTCGGGCTGGACGGGGTGGATGGAGTGGACGCCGCGGATGGAGTGGACGAAGTGGACGGCGATTGGTTGCGAACCGAGCCGTCGGGGGATTCGGGGGCCGCTGGCGGGGGCGCTTGCACAAAGCCGCACACCGCGTCGTGCAACACCCCGGCGGTGCGCTCCTGCCCCTGCGCGCGCATGGAGGCGATGACCGCCGCCACGCGGTCCTCGCTGTTGGCCACCCAGCTCTCGGTGTCCCAGCAGCGCACGGGGCCGTTGGGGCCTTGGCGATTGACCCACTCGGGATAGAGCGAAGGCCAGGCGCCTAGCGGCTGGTAGTGAATGCTGGCGAAGTCAAGCCATTTGAGGAACTGGTCGCTGCCGTCGCAGAAGAGTTTGTCCAACGTGTTGGGCGAGGAGCAGCAGCCGCCGATGAGGACCCGCAGCGATGGGTCGGCGGCGCGGGCTTCCTCGACGCCTCGAGCCATGCGCGTGTAAAGGTCGCGATAGCGCGGGATGTCGGCCTGCCAGCCGGAGATCGAGAGGCCTTCCCACGGCTCGTTCCACAATTCGACGGCGTTGACCGGCCCGTGCGGCCAGCCGAATTGGCGAACGACGAGCGCCACCCATGTTTGAAAATCTTCGCCGTATTCGGGCAGCCACGCCTGGTCCGTCTTGCCGCCGATGGTTTCGTCCTTGTCGTTGAGGTGGGGGCGTCCGCGCTCCATCGGGCCGTATTTCGGCGAACCCGCGTGCAGCGTCAGCATGACCGTGATGTTCTGGTCAGAGGCGGCGTTCAAGACCTCCGTCAACTCGGCCATCTTCTTATCGTAATCCGGCGTGCCGGAGGGGCAATAGCCGACTTCGCGCCGCGCGCCTCGGACGCCGATGCGCGAGTAGAGAACGGCAGCGTCCGCGGCCTTCAAGTTCAGCCACTAAAACATAACCGCCGAACTTCTCCGGGATTTTGGGGTCAACACGCACGTCGCACGAGCCGTTGGCGGGCAGGTCGACCTCGACGGGCGCCGCGCCGAGATCCGCGATCTGGAAGAACTCCAGGTTGAACACCGTGCCGCTGGTGCGCGTGCCGCACTGCATCGCCTCGACCTTGCCCTTGGCGCGAATCGGCTGGTCCGTCAGGTTAAGAAAGCGCAGGTTAAACGACACCGCATCGCCGGGCCAGAAGACGTTGCCCGGCGCGCCGCCGTCGACTTGCCAGACCTCAAAGTCCTTGGCCTGACGATCGCCCTCGATGCCCAAGGCTTCTTCGAACCCCTTGGGCCTCTTGCCTCCCAGCGGCGCGGCGAGGCCCTGCCTTGGGGCCAACGTGGAAAGCGAAACCGCAAGGAAAAGGAGGGACAAACGACGCGTCTTGCCGATCATACGTATCGCTCCTGAGAAGAAGATGGATCAGCGCCATCCAACGACGAAACGACGTTGCCCGATTGGAAGGCGAATTGGCAAGCGGGAAAGCCCGCGGCGCTCGCCGACGTAGGTATTGTGTTTTTGCGTTTGGCGGAGTATAGGCCTCGCCTCGAAGAGATCAGAGCGCTGGTCCGAGGATTCCACTTCCGCAAACCGCAAAGGAGGATGCGAGCATGGGCGTCCTGCCGGGAATCGCCGTAGGCGTATTCGCCTGGTTCGTAGTGAGGTGCATTATCGGGGGGTTTTACGTCATCCAGCAAAATGAGCGCGCGGTGAAGACCAGCTTTGGCCGGGCGAAGCGTCTGGGTTCAAGCACCACGCTCGATGACCCGGTTTCCGAGTCCTTGAGCCCGGATGAACGGGAGCGGTACCGCTTTCCGCAGGTCCGCGTCATCCCGCCCGGCGGGCCGTATTTCAAATGGCCTTGGGAACGGGTCCACAAGGTCTCCGTGGCCATCACGACGGTGAACATGGCCTGGGACCCGGAGGACCCCCACGCCAACCAGGGAGGCGCGGTTCTGGAGGCGGTGACCAAGGACCAGCTCAACACGGGGCTGACGGGGCAGATCCGTTACCGGGTGTCGGAGCGCAATCTGTACGCCTATCTGTTCGGAGTGAAGACGCCTATCGCGCACGTCATGGGCTACTTCGTGTCCGTCCTGCGCGAACGCATCGCCAACTTCGAGGCGCCGAAGACGGAGGCCGCCCCGGCCACCGAGGGCGCCGCGCCGGCCTCAACCGACATGGTCGGCGGCGGCATCAGCGCGGTCATCGGCGTGTCGATCAACGACCTGCGCAAGAACCTGCGCGATCTGAACGACCACATGGACCGCGAATGCCAGTCCTCGGCGGCGCGCTACGGGATCGAACTGGACGCCTCGCTGATCACGGGGATCGATCCGCCGGCGGACGTGGAATCGGCGCTGGCCGCCATCAACACGGCTCACAACCAGGTCTCCTCCGACATCAGTCTGGCCCACGCGGCGGCGGACCAGAAGATCGTCCAGTCGCGCCGCGCCGTGGAGATCGAGACGCTGAAGGCGCAGGCCGAAGTCGAGCCGCTGCGCCAACTGGCGGAGCAGCTCGCGTATCTGAAGCAGAGCGGCCCGGGCGTTCTCCAGGCCTACCTGCGCAACATCCGCCTGGCCCTGTTTAGCGAGGCCAAATCGCTGATCATGGAGGAGAAGAAATGACACGGGAATTCGTTTCAGCGGCCTTTTTCACCTTTATTCTTTCCTTCGTGGTCGTCCCGATCTTTTTTGCTCTGCTGCGCTTATTTGGGCTGTACGCCGTCGTCCGGGAGCGCGTCTGCCGCGTGTACGTGCTGTTCGGCAGGGTCGTCGGCGTCCTGGACGAGCCAGGGCTGCACTTCCTTCCCTGGAAGCTGGGGCTGAGCGCTTTCTTCGTGAACTGGCTGGGGAAGCGCTACAACGTGGACCTGCGCCTGGATCAGCAATACCTGCGCAGCGCTCCCGTCAACTCCGAGGAAGGCGCGCCGATGGGCATCGGCATCTGGTATGAGATGTTCATTAGCGCCCCGGTGGCATTCCTGTTTCGCAACACCGATCCGCGCGGCTCGCTGGCGGCCAACGTTAGCAACGCCACCGTGCGCTGCCTGAGCAACATGCGCCTGTCGGACATGCTCGAGAACCGCCACCAGATGAGCCAGATCGTGCGCGACGAGGTGACCGCGAAATCGTCGGAGTGGGGCTATCGGCTCGGCTCGGTCTATATCCGCAAGGTGCACTTCCGCGATCAGGGAATGATCCGGCAGATCGAAGCGAAGGTGGTGAACCGCCTGCGGCAGGTGACGGCGGCCATCAAGCAGGACGGCGCCAACCAGGTCAACATCATCACCAGCACCGCCGAGCGCGAAGCGGCTGGGGAGTTCGCCAAGGCCACGGCGCTGCGCCCGCGGATCGTCGGCCAAACGTTGGGCGAGATCTCGCAGGATCCCGAAATCGGCGACGCCATGTTCGAGATCCTGGAGAACCAGCGGCTGATCGAGGGCGGCGCGCGGGTGACGCTGATCCCGGAGGGAAGCAGCTTTCTAACGCAAATCCTGGCGGCGCGGGAGGAAGCGCAAGCGACGCTGCCGCCGCCACTGGCTGCCCGCTTGAGTCAGGCCGTCGCGAAGGCGGCGACGGGCGAGGCGCAAGGGAAGCGAGAGGGCGCATAGACCGGCTTCTCCTTGCGCAAACAAGAATGGCGAGGATCCGTCATGGTTGAACCCGTTTCCATCGCGTTAGCCGGCGTCGGCGGCTATGGAGAGAAATACCTGGGCTGGCTGTGGGACAAGGGCGATTCCTCCAAGGCGAGGTTGGTCGCCGGCATCGACCCGAATCCCGTGCGCTGCAAGCGGCTGCATGAATTCAAAGAACGCGGCGTGCCGATCCATGCTTCGTACGAGGAGTTCCTGGCCAACGGCTCGGCGGAGTTGGTCGTCATCGCGGCGCCCATCCACTATCATTGCGCGCTGACCTGCGCGGCGCTCGAACGCGGCAGCCACGCGCTGTGCGAGAAGCCGCTCGGCGCGACGATCCAGGAAGCGCGCCGGATGATGGAGGCGCGCGACCGGGCCGGCAAGAGCGTCGCCATCGGATATCAGTGGTCCTACAGCGAGGCGATCCAGGCGCTGAAGCACGACATCATGAGCGGCTTGTTCGGCGCGCCGAAACGGTTGAAAACGCTGGCGCTGTGGCCGCGCGACGAAGCCTATTACACGCGCAACCGTTGGGCGGGAGCGAAGAGGGATTCGCGCGGCGCGTGGATCTTAGATAGCCCCATCAACAACGCCACGGCTCACTACTTGCATAACTGCTTATATGTGCTTGGGGATGGAGTTGACACCAGCGCCCGGCCCGCGCGCGTGGTCGCGGAGCTGTATCGCGCGAATGCGATCGAGAACTTCGACACAGGCGCGGCGCGCATCTGGACGGACCAGGGAGTCGAGATCCTCTACATCGCCACGCATGCGACCAAGGAAAAACTCGGTCCCGTGCTGGAATATGAGTTCGAGGAAGCCACCATCGTCAAGGAAGGCGAGAAGGGCGAGGAAATCCTGGCGCGGTTCCACGATGGTCGGGTCAAGTCCTACGGCGGGGCCAACGCTAACGACGCGCGCAAGCTGTGGGCGGCGGTCGAGGCGGCGCGCGGGGCCGGCGACGCCATCGTCTGCGGCCCCGAGGCCGCCGGCGCGCAGACGTTGTGCGTGAACGGCATGCAGGAATCGGTTCCAGCGATCGTGGAATTCCCGCGCTCGCTGGTGCGCGTCGAAGGCGAACCGGGCAAGCGGCGCACGTGGGTCGAGGGGCTGGGGAAATGCCTGACGCAGTGTTATGATGAATGGAAGCTGCCGAGCGAAACGGGCGCGAAATGGGGCCGCCTTGGCAAGGAAATCGATTTGACGAATTACAGAAACTATCCACGCGGCGCGGAACGGTAGGTTCGGAGTGCGACCTTCAGGTCGTATAAGTCGTATTGGTCCTATAGGCCCTATTCGATGTGCGGAAAGAACATACGACCTGAAGGCCGCACTCCGAACTTACTGTCTTAGCCCTTCGCCTCTATCTTCACCGGTCCTTTGAGATCGAAGATATAGATCGGATCGGGGGTCAGGTCCGCTCCCCCGTCGAGTTTCCGTTCCCCGCCCATGATGTCGATGACCGTCGCCCCACCCTCCCATGACGCGCGAACCGGCTCGCCGAGCGACCATAGCGCCGTGATCGTCTTGCCGTCGCCGCGCTCGAACACGAACCCGCGCGCCGTGTCGCCCAAGTCAAGCGCCCGGTCGAAGGTCGCGCCCGCGAGAACGCGGATCAGCGCGGCGCAGGCGAGGTAGGCCGGCTTCGGCGCCAAGTTGAACGCCTGGTTGTGGACAATGCCGAAGTTGTGCTCGTTGTATGGGCGTTCCAAGCCGTCGTCCCGGAAATCGTACCAGAAGATCTTGTCGACGCATCCGGAAGCCAACGCCAGCAGGAACGTTCTTGCCAGCATTTGCGCCTGGACCTGCTCGGAAACGCCGCGCGGATCGAGTTGCGTGGGCCAGCCGACCTCGGTGATCCACAGCCGCTTCTGGCCGCCCGCGGATTTCACAATGTCCTCCGCTTTCCGCAGAACGGACATCAGGTCGGTCGATTCCGGGCTTTGCGGATAGCGATAGGGATGCACGGACGCGGCGTCCATGAATGGCGCCGCGCCGGCCTTGAGCATGCGCGCCATCGCCTGGCAGTGCTTTTCCTCGCGGGGATTGTCCCCGCCGATGCCCACCACGGTGGCGTCGGGGTCGGCCTCTTTCACGGCCTTGTAGACCGGCTCGATCATCCGGGCGTAGACCTCGGGCACGCTCCTCGGCTTGCCCTTCATCCCGCAGCCGCCGGTATATTCGTTCCAAACTTCGTAATACTTGACCCGTCCCTTGAACCGGTTCGCCACTTGGGAGGCGTAGCGGGCGAAGCCGGCGATGGCCTCCGGCGAGGTCGGATAATTGCCGTCGTCATAGAGGCGGTTCGCATAGTCCAGGATGATCAACGGCTGGATGCCGAAGGAGCGCGCGCGGTCAATGTACTCGTCGAGCCGCGGCGGGAAGACGAAGGTCCCTTTTTCCTTTTCCGGACTGGGCCAACTCATCTCGTCGCGGATGTGGGCGATGCCCGCGCGGGCGATCAACTCCAGCGCTTCGAGCGGATAGTTGGCGCCCTGCAAGTGCGTGCACACGCCAAAGGGACTCGGCCCTTTCGGCTCGGATTCCTCCAGCGGAGGAAGGACGCCGAAACGGAACTCCAGCCCCTCGCTCGACGCCCCTTGCCGCGTCAGCACGATGCGCAAGCGGTAGAATCCATAGTCGGGCGCGAAGAACGCGATTCGGAATAGCTTCCCGGCTTTCTCCGGCGGCAGGCCTTCGGTCCATTCGCCGCTCGCTCCCGAATCCGACGCTATCCGCGGCGCGACTGGATTGTCCCAGTAGTCGCGCGTCTCGAATCCCACCGTGTCGGATTCGCCCAGCGTTCCTTTCCTCGGATACGCTCGCAGCATGATCTTCTCGTCCGGCGCGTAGAGATTGCCGGGACGCAGTCCGCGCGTTTCGACGACCAGCGCCGGGGCTTGCTCCTTGGACGCCGGGATCAACTCCAGATCATCAAACAAGATGGCCCCCCGGCCGACGAAGCCGGCTTTGGGCCGATCGAGGAGAAGAGAGTCGAAGCGGCAGGGATAGTCGATCTTGCCGTCGTTGTTGCCGCCCCAATGGCCGTTGTCCGCGCGGATGAGCGCCCCCATTCGGCGCCAGCCGGTGAACGCGAGGGGGCCCAGATCGAATTGAAACGTCTCGCCGGTGGAATCGACAATGCGGATTCTGACCCCGAGGCCCGATCCATCGCCCTTGACCCACAGCGCCAATCCACAGCCCGGCTTCTCAATGGGGAATCGCCGCCCGATGCCGACGTATTCGAATTCCCGTTTGCCGACAAAGCGATAGTCGGCGGCCAGGGCGGCCTTGCCCGCCTTCTTGTCGTCGGTCGAAAGGCGCAGCGCGCATTCGGCGTTTTGCTCTCCGTGCAGGGCCTTCCATTCACCGATCGCGTCCATCGCGTCGGAAAAGACGGCCGGGCCTTGGAGCTGGCCCACCGCCCCCAGATCGTACGTATCGGGAAAGCAGGGAACCGGCTTCCATTCCTGCGCCGCGCCGATGGTCGCCGAAAGAGCAAAGCAAAACGAGAAGCAGAAGGGATTGCGGATCACCATCGATTCTCCTGAGACGAGGATTGAGTGGTTGAGTTCGGAGTCCGGCCTTCAGGCGGCCTCTGTCATGCCGCCGGGAGATGAGGCCGCAGACTTCAAAGACCGCCGGAAGGCGGGACAACGAACCACCGCCATTCTGCCATAGGGCGGCCCCGGCTGTAAACGGTCGATGCTGCCGCCGCGTCGCCTCCCGAAAGTCTTTGCGCTCGCTCGGCGACTCTCCTATGGTGCACGACATGGCGCTCGGTTTCCGGGCGCCGTCATCCCGATGCCATTGCAGGAAAGGAAACGCACGATGAGTCGCAGCATTCGCGTCCTGGCGTTGTCGCTATGCCTCGCAATTTCGCTATCTCAAAGCCAAGCCGCGCCGAAGAAGGCGGAATCGAAGCAGGCCGAGTCGAAAGCGTCTAAGCCGGCCTCGACGACCGCCCCGGCGACAAGCAAGGAAGGCTGGGTCGATCTGTTCAACGGAAAGGATCTCACGGGCTGGAAGCAGCTGAACGGCACGGCGACGTATAGGGCCGAAGACGGCGCGGTCGTCGGCACGACCGTCAAGGGCAGCCCGAACTCGTTTCTGTGCACGGACAAGCTATACCGCAACTTCGAACTCGAATTCGACGTCAAGGTCGATCCGCGCTTGAATTCGGGCGTCCAGATCCGCAGCAACAGTTATCCCGAATACCACAATGGCCGCGTCCACGGCTACCAGGTGGAGATTGGCAACAACAAGGGCCTGAACGGTTACATTTACGACGAGGCCCGGCGCGCGAAGTTTCTCTCCCCGGCCAGTCAGGCGAAAGATCCCGAAACGCAGAAAGCCTACAAAGTCGGCGAGTGGAACCACTACCGCGTCGTGTGCGACGGCCCTTCCATGAAGACGTGGGTCAACGGCGTGCCGTTCGACGATCTCACCGATGATATGACGCCCTGCGGGTTCATCGGTTTGCAGGTGCATTCGTTCGGCGGCGAACCGCCGGCGGAGGTTCGCTGGCAGAACATCCGCATCAAGGAGCTGCCGGGCGCTCCAGCCGTGCAGCCGCCCGCGCCCAAAGAGACGCCCGCGGCCTCCAAGCCGGCGAAGAAGGCGAAGCGAGCTCAACCGAAAGAACAGCAATAGGCAGAACCCCGCCCGCGGATAGAAGGGAGAATGATGGGAGGACGGAATCATACAGCTGAGATTTAGTCTCTTATGATTCTTCCTCCTATCATTCTGCCTTCTCTCTTCCTTTGAGTGAACAAGATGCCCAAATCCTCTCGCCCCAACATCATCATCTTCATGATGGACACCCAGGGCGCGGTGAATATGTCGTGCTACGGGTATCGCCGTAAGACCACCCCTAACATTGATCGGCTCGCGAAGGAATGCTGCCTATTTGAGAATCACTTTGTGACGGATGCGTGGACCCTTCCGGTCCATGCGTCGTTGTTCACCGGGCGTTACGCCTCCGGCCATGGCGCCGGGGCGCAGCACGAAGGCTTGGAGCCGGGCCTCCCGAGTATGGCGGGCGTGTGTGGAAAGGCCGGCTACCGCACCGTGGCCATCAACAATAACTATTGGGCGGTGAATAAGACGGAATGGTCGGCGGGCAAGGATTTTCAGGAGATTATTCATTACAGCGACCCGCGCATCCCGCCCGTCCCTCCGTATGTTCTATCCGCGGACCCCGAAGAACGCGACAAGGGGGCGTTGAAGGGGATCGGCGTCGCGCTGAACTGGATCGACGAGCATGCGAAGAAGAGCCGCAAGCCCTTTTTGATGTACTTCAACGCTTACGACATTCATGATCCCTTTCACCCCCCGGAGCCGTTCCGCGGCCGGTTTCTTCCCGAAGGCGTCAAGTATGAGAAGATTCGCCAGACCAAGAGTTGGCAGAATCCGGCGACGATTGGGGACGTCTGCCCGACGCTGGATCAATGGGCCGCGCTGGCTTCGCTCAAGGATGCAAATACTGCGTGCGTGGATGACCGCCTGGGCAAGTTCGTCGCGGCCTTGCGGGAGCGCGGCGTTCTCGACGACACGGTCTTTTTTATCACCGGCGACCACGGCGATTGTCTCGGGCAACACGTGGGCTATGCGTTCCACTCGCAAAACGGCGCCTATGATCACGTCTGCCGGACGCCGCTGATCGTCCGCTATCCCCAGCTTTTCAAGCCGGCCAGCCGTTGCCGCGAATTGGTTCAGATCGTCGATGTTTTCCCGACGCTCATAGAGATCGCCGGCATTCGCGACAAGGAAGCGGAAGCGCGCATCGCCGGGAAGAGTCTGCTGGCCGCGCTTCACGGGCCGGTGCGCGAGTTCGCCCTGATGGAATCACAACGGTCGGTCCAAACAATGCGGATCACTTGGACGACGGCGGACGATATCGACAACGCCGATCCGCGGTTCATGAACGTCGCTTACAAAGCGGCCCGCACGAAGAGATACAAGTATATCTGGGCCTCAAATGGCAATGATATGTTATTTGATGTAGTAAAGGACCCGGACGAGCGCTGGAATATCATCCAATCAAAGTCGGACATCGCCGCCACGCTCCGTAAGTCCATGGAGCAGATGCTCATGTCGATGGAGCAGCGCTATTATCCCGACATGATGACGCCCGACCGCCAGATCCGCTTTCCCGCGGAGACCATCACGCACGCCCTGCGCCGCCTGGCCGCGTGGGGATTGTATCAACCCGGCGTCGTGCCGGCGTGGGATGGAGAAGCGAAAGAGAAAGCAATGGAACGGTTGGACGAATGGGGCAAGAAAAGGAGGAGTTTGCTTGAGCATACGGAATGAGAAAGACAGGGTAAACGGGATCAACAGGATGAAAAATGCAATTTAGCCCCGAACCGGTTTTGAATTCATCCTATCGTTCCCGTAGATCCTGTCGGATGGTCTGGTCGCTCATCTCTTGCGCGCTAGCTTTGCTTGTTCTTCTCAAACCATTCTCTCAGCAACTTCTCGCGCGTCGTCTGCGTGGGGCTGGGGTTGGGGTCCTTGGGGTCGGGGCCGTGTTCGACGCTCCAGCCGTTCCACTCGCGGAAAGAGTGGTAGGTCCAGTCCCAGCCGTATTCCTCGAACAGGTCGATGCAATCGCGTAGATAGTTATACGCGCTGTCGTCCGGCGCCCAGCGAACGGCGCTGAATTCGCCGACGAAGATTTGCACATTATATAACTTCTGGAACTCGATGGCCGGGGCCATGGCGCGCCGCAACTGGCCCTTGTCCCACATTTCCTTGCCAATCACGCCCGGATACATAACGCCCATCGGCTGGCCTTTGACGCCCTGGTGCGTGAACTCCTGCGGATGATACATGTGGAAGCTATAGATGACCCGGTCGAGATCGAGCGGCTTGAGCGTGTCGAAGTTGTCATAGCTGCCGCCGGGGCCGGGCTCATAGATCACCGGCTTGTCGGGATCGACGGCGCGAATGACTTGGGCCGCCTGAGTCGCCAGATCGCGCCAGCTGACGGAAGCGCCGACCTTGGGCTCAATCGGCTCGTTCACCAGATCGTAGCCCAGGATGATAGGCCGCCCGTTATAGCGTTTGGCGATGCGGTCCCAAACTTCCAGGAACTTGTCGGCGTATCGCTTCTCCTTGAACATCCGATGGCCATTGTGCTCGGCCTCCTGCCCGCCGGGAGCGGTGTGCAGGTCGACGACGGCGCGGATGCCGAGTTTCTCGCAGAGATCCAGAGCCTTGTCGGTCTCGGCCAGCGCGCCATCGAGCCATTCGTCGTAGCGCGCCAAGTCCTTGGCCCATTGCTTGGCCGGGTCCATCGGCGCCCAGTTCAGTTGCCAGCGAATGAGGTTGGCGCCCCAGTCGGCCAGCGTGCGCAGGTCTTCTTCGCGGAGGCGGGGGCCATACATCACGCCGCGCAGGCGCGGCACATCATCGTGGCCGGTGAACTTCGTTTCATATCTTCGCCCGCCTTCGACGGGACGCCCGACGCGGACTTCGATGTCGTCGAACCACGCCTTGCCGCTCACCTTCTCCAGCCCGATGGCCAGAGCCGCCTCCGTGGCGTCGGGCGAAATGCGGAACGAGCGCGACACCGGAGTCCAATCGAACGTCCCGCCGGGCAGTTCGACTTGCGGGTTCGAGTCGCCGTGCTCCGTCTTGATGGCCAGCATGAGTTTGATCCCGTTCCAATGCTTCGGCGGCTCGCTCACGTTGTCGGCCTTGACCATCGCGCTGATCGTGACGATCTGGCCGGCGATCCGGTCAGCGGGAATGCGCGCGCGGCGCATGGCGGAGCCGTCGGCTTTGTCGTTCTCCATCATAAGGCAGGGCGTTCCCCGATTTGTCTCCTCGACGATCTGGCCGCCCACGCCGGTCCACGCTTTCAACGCATCGGGTGCGGTGAAATCGGCGTGGAAGACAATCGTTTGCTCGGCGAAGGTTGGCGAGGCCAAGCAAGCGATGGCGAGGAAGACGGGAAGGGCGTTGATCACGGAATCTCTCCTGATGGTAGCTATGTAACGTCGGCTGTATGTAGCGCTGGCTGTCCAGCCAGCGCCACGCAGAAGGACACGCCATTCAAATCAACCTCTCGTATTCCTCCAAATCCAACTTCCACACCGGGATGCCGCAGTAGCGCGGGCCTTCGGGGCAGATCGGCTTGGCGCCGGCGGCGAACCGATGCGAGCACGGCGGCAGGAGCCAGGCGCCGATGCGCGGGTGGACGGCGCGAATTTGCAGCGCTTCCTCCAGGCTCGCCCGCCAGATTTCTTCCTGGGCGTTGTAGCAGAGGCGCATGCGGTGTTTGTGGCGCAAATTGAGCAGGTCGCACGACTCGGTGAAGCGGACGGCGGCGGCGTTGGGCAGCAGGTAGAGCGCGAATTCGTCGGCGACGCCGAGACGGCGCAAACGCGCGATCGCCTCCCATGCTTCTTCCATGCATTGGGCGTAGTCGCGGCGAATAGCGTCGTCTTCGGCGACGAGCGAGGGAGTGACGTAATCCGGCTCGTCGTCGACGTGCAAGGCCAGCAGCGGGCGAGAGGCCGGGGTCATGCGGTGGCGCTGATTCTGCGAGTCGGCGGCGTGGCTCAGTTTCTTGCGGAACGTGTAGGTGGAGTGAATCAGCGTGCGGGAAACCTTGTCGAGCGTGGCCAGATTCATCGCCTCGCCGAACAGGCGGTTGCGCGCGGGGTCGTGCGCCAGGCGGATGGCCTCGTCGTCGGAGAGCGCCTCGCGCGGCAGGCCGAGGACTTCGCGCACCGCGTCGGCGAGGGCCTCCTCGCCGCGAGCCGTGTAGTCGATCAGCCGGGACGTGTGCCCGCCGAGGCTCGCGTCGAATTCCTCGCGGAAACGCTTCGGGTTGCGCGGGATGGCGGGATCGATCGCCGGAAACGCGCCGCGCGGGAGCGGCTCCTCGAGCACCGCTTCATATCCCGGATCGTGCTCCAGCAGTCGCTCAATCATCTGGCCGACGACCCATTCCTGCTCGGTGGGGCAATCGCCCTGGCGGCACAGGCGCCAGTAGCGCAGGAGGGTGATGGCGTTGACCGTGTGATAGAGGAAGGCGTGCGCGGCGATGGGCGTCACGTAGCGCGCGGCCTCCTGGCATTTGCGTTCGATGGCTTGGGCCTGCCGGCGCGCCATGCGTTCAGATGGCTTGAAACGTTTGTAGTATTCGCGCTCGACCAAGGGCCGAAGCGCCGCGCGCAGGCGCTCGTAGGCTTCGATCTGGCGCGCCAACGCGCGTTCATAGATGACCAGCGCCTCGCCTTCGAGCGGCGGGATGACGAAAGCGTCGGGCCGCACGGCGACGTAGCGCTGGCTGACCTGTTCGCTGTCGTAGAATGGGTGCGCGTGCAGGAAGCCCCAGAGGAATTGGCGCGAGACGTTTTCCAACGCGAACTGGAAGTGCGCGTGTTCGTAAGTCGTGTGGTGGCCGGCGCGATAGAGGCTTTCGGCCAACGCGGCGGGGTTCGTCCCGACCTGGTCGTCGAAGACAACGCCCTTGCCCGAATAACACGTGCGCGCGGTGGCCACCGTGTTGGCGAACGGCGTGGAGAAGGCCTTCGTCAGCGTCACGCGCGGCGCGGCGGAACGGAAGGGCGGAAGATCGGGGCGGAGGATTGTCATGGGTTTGAGCGCGGCAAAGGGATGGCCACGAAGAGGCACAGGAGACACAAGATAATGCGCCGGAGAAATGGCGCAAAGAAAAGAATCGCGGGCGCATCCATATTTTGCAGGGCGCCATGAGCCAATCACAAGATTTAGACGCTGACCCAAAAGAAGCGGTCTATGGCGAAACAAAAACGAATTTTAGGGGTGCGCTTGGGACGCCGCTGAGGCAGAATGCGCGGTGCGGGTTAAGAAAGAGAGAAAAAGGAATGCCCCCGCCCACCATGTTCACCTCATCCGCCATGTCCACCCCGTCCATCTCGTCCACTATGTCCACTATGTCCACCTCGTCCACTATGTCCACTCCGCCCAATAAAACCGTCCGCCCGCCGACGCCGCTTCCCGAATTCCCGTTGGCGGAGCGGTGCGCCCGGGAAGCGGATTTGCTTGGCTATTCCCTGAGCGCGCATCCGTTGGAACTGTTGCCGCCGGAGGCCTGGGCGGGCGTGACGACGGCGGAGCGGATGGAGAGTCTGCTGGGAAAGCGCGTGACGATGATCGGCTGGGCCATCGCGATGAAGTTGATCCGCACGCGCAAGGACAAGCGATTCATGAAATTCCTCTCGCTGGAGGATCTGACGGGGACGTTCGAGGCGACGCTGTTTCCGGCGGCGTATCAGCGGTTCGCGCATCTAACCATCGGCGCAGGGCCGTATCGCCTGCGCGGCCGCGTCGAGAACGAGCAGGGGCTGCCGAGTTTGAACGTGGAGTTTTTGGAGATCTTGAAGCTGTCGGGGTTTGCGGAGGGATAGTGGCGCGGGCCTTCCAGCCCGCGCGCGGTTCTGCGGCAATTCTTGACACGCGCAGGCTGGAAAGCCTACGCCACAAGAAGGCTGCCCCTCCACGCCGATCCACGCCGTCCCCATCGTCCCCATCGTTCATCCCGTCCATTTCGTCCACGTCGGCTGAAAAGCCTACGCCGCGTCTGTTTTCGTGACAAACGGCAGCGCCGCTGGTTCAATGCCCCGCATGGAACCGGCGAACAGCAAGGCGAACGACAGTGCGAGCAACGCGGCGGACGACGCGCAGGCCTCGCTCTCCCCTGGCCGGCAGGCGTGGCGGCGGCTGCGGCGCAACCGGATGGCGCTGGCCGGCGGGGCGATCGTCCTGGCGATGGCGCTGGCGGCGGCGGTGGGGCCGTGGATGTGGCCGTTCGACTACGCCGCGCAGAATTTCGCCGAACAGCGCCAGCCCCCGTCGAGGCGCCATCCGTGCGGGACCGACTTTCACGGGCGCGACCTGTGCGTGCG
>JAPLSS010000870.1 GCA_026398515.1 Candidatus Sumerlaeota bacterium
AGAGCCGGCCGCGCGCCGCCGCCGCCGCGCCCGCGCTGTTCGACCGGCACGGGCGCTTCTGGCCGTCGGGCGCGTCGGACCCCGGTCCCTGGCGCTATTGGCTTCACTACTCGCTGTTCGGCCCCGCTTGTCGCCGTTTGCGCTCCGTCGCGGGAGCCGCGCTGCGCGGCCTGGGATTTGGCCTGAGAACCCGGCCCGTCGATTGGCTGATGGGCGCCTGCCTGCTCGTGCGCCGCAGCGCCTTCGACGCGGCGGGCGGATTTCCCGAATGCTATTTTCTGTACAGCGAAGACGCGGAGTTGGGCTTTCGTTTCCGCCAATTGGGATTCGAGAATCTCTACGTCGGCGCCGCGCGCGCCCTGCACGATCAAGGCTCCAGCGCCGAGCAGTCGAAGGCCGAGACCCGCGTGGCGTTCTTCCGCGGCCTGCGCTTGTACGGCCAACGCTGCCGCGACGGCGCGTGGCTGCGCGCCATGCGGCGTTCGATTGTCTGGGACATGCGCTTGCGTTTGGCGCTGATCGCGTGGGTTCGGCTCGTTCATCGTCAGCCGGGCGCGGCCGACGCCCGTCGCGCCGCGTATCAGAAAATCCTCGATCTCTGGGCGACGCCTGACTAACGTTTCGCGCGGACAGGGGGATCGAAGAAGTATGGAATCCCGCCTTCAGGCGGAACGGCCCATTGCTGATCTCGACATGGCTCGCCGCATTCCGCCGGAAGGCGGGACTCCATACTCCAACATGCCCTCGTTCCCCCAAAGGCCGTCTCGCCAATGCGCATCGGGTTGAACGCTCTCCAGGTTCACCAGAACATGACGGGGGTCGGCCATTACATCGCCGGCCTCCTCGACGGATTCATGCAGGCCCTCGCGCCCGACGACCGGCTCATTGTCTACGTCTCGCCGTTCAACGCCGCTCACTTCCGCCGCGACGATCCGCGCATCGAAATGCGCCCGTGGGGGCCGTCCGTGCCGCGCACCGTCCGCATCGCGCACGAATGGGTGTTCTTCCCCGCGCAGATCGAGCGCGACCGGCTCGACGTCTACCACGGCCCGAACAACTTCCTGCCGCGCCGGCGGGTCTGCCCGAGCGTCGTCACGATTCACGATCTGTCGCAGTGGGTCGACCCGCGGCGCTATCGCCTGTCGCGTCGCCTCTACTGGGACTGGATGACGCGCCACACGATCCGGCTGGCCGACCGCATCGTCGCCGATTCGGAGAACACGCGGCGCGATTTGGAGCGGTTCCTCGGCGTGGCGCCGGAACGCACGGCGGTCGTGCCGGCGGCCGCGCTGGCCGCGTACAAGCCGATCCCCGGCTGCCGGTTCGACTGCCCGCCGCTGCGCCGCTACGGCATCGGCGGCCCGTTTGCGCTGCACGTGGGCACCCTCGAACCGGGCAAGAACCTGGCCGCGCTGGTCGAGGCGTTTGCCCGGTTCCGGCGGGACAGCGGGCTGGATTACCGGCTGGCGCTGGTCGGCGGACGCGGCTGGCTGTATGACGACATCTTCGCGGCCGCGCGCCGCCACCACCTGGAGGATCGCGTGATCGCCCCTGGGCACGTCCCCGACGCCGATCTGCCTTTCTTCTACAACGCCTGTGAGTTTTTCGTGTTCCCCTCGCTCAACGAGGGCTTCGGCCTCCCGCCGTTGGAGGCGATGGCGTGCGGCGCGCCGGTGATCGCCTCGAACGCCTCGTCGTTGCCGGAAGTCCTGGGCGAGGCACCGCTGTACGTCGATCCGCGCGACATTGACGGCATCGCCGCCGCCATGGCGCGCCTGGCGCGCGATCCCGCGTTGCGCCAGGAGCGTTCGCAGGCCGGGTTGCGCCAGGCGCGGAAGTATTCCTGGGCGGAAACCGCGCGCCGGGTGCGGGAGGTCTATCGCGAGGTGTCGCAGTCGGCCTGAAAGCGTCCCTCGTTTTTGGTTGCGGGCCTCTGGTTGACGAAGGCGAAGAGGGACGCCGACCTCGGCGAGGGCGGCGTCCGCTTTGCGCCCATGCGGAAGGACGTTCGGCTTGCCCCAAGAGCGCCTGCAATGTTGGAAGCATGGCGCTATGCGCCAGATGCGCCGCCCCGAGGAGGGAATTGAAATTGACAGGATCGGCGCGCGTGAGGGTATAGTATCGATTGCACAGAATCCCGCCCCGGACGCGCTCGCGGGCGCGAACCAAGGGCGGGCGCCGTTGATTCCCCCGCATGGAGACGTCAGCCCGTGAAGCACCGAGTGTTTCTGGCCGCATTGGCCCTTGCGACGTTGCCGATTCGCCCCGCTTCCGCGGCCAGCGGCTCCGTGGCCGGCGCCTTGCAGGAAGCCCAGGTTCAGCAGAAGAAGGAGGGCGAGAGCGGCGCGCGGCGCGTCTTCCCGTACAAGCGCAAGATCGTGGAGTTCCTCCAGCCGCCCGTCTCGCCGGAACAGCCGGCCATCATCCCCCCGCCGCTGGTCACCTTCCGTTCCGACCCGCAACTGCGCGCGCAATATCCGCCGAATCCCCACGCCGCCACCGTCTCCGAGGCGTTCCGTCAGACGTTTGGCAAGCTGGTGCAGTTCAACTACACGCTGCATGGCCCGGACGAGCAGTTGCTCATCCGCCAGGCGATCCGCTCGGCGCTGCTGTCGCTGGCGGGGCGCGTGTATTTCCTGGATCGCATCCTGCTGGCCTGCGACATGCTGCCCAAGTATTTCGAGCAAAACGGCGACCGGTTCGTCCGTCAGGTGCACGTGACGAACCGCACGCTTGAAGGAGGGCTGCCGAAGTTCGACCTGCAGTTGATCGTCGACGAGGACCTGGTGCTGAAGGACCTGGAAGAGAAGCGGTTCCTCTATCGCCCGAAATATCGCCCCTTCTTTTTCCTCTTTCTCGAGCAGGTCGTCAACGGCGCGCCGGACTCCGAGCAGGAGCGCGGACGCAAGGCGATGGAGAACGTGCTGCGCGACCGCACGATGCGCCTGGCGGAGAGCACCCTGCCGTCGATGCTGAACAAGGACATCGACATCAGCGTCGACGAGCAGACCTTCCTGGAGGGCCGCCAGGCGGCGCAGAAGAACGAGGTCGAAGTGGCGCTGAGCGGCTCGCTCATCGCGCGCGGCGCCGACCTGGAGGCCACGCTGAGCGAAGAGGACTGGGCCCAGCACGGCCTGCGCGTCACGGTCCAATCCGACACGCTGTCGTCGCCGGTGGTGGCGCGGCTGCCGATTGCGGATTTGTTGAAGAAACTGGATGAGTCGCTTGAGGCGCGCAAGTCCGCCGGCGAGCGCGAATGGTGGGACGTCGGCAGCATCGAAGTCGAAGCGCCGGTCGAAACCCTGCTCGTCAGCGACGGCGAGAAAAGCGCACTGCAGGCCTCCGCCCCGTTCAAGGCCTTGATTCCCGTGGCGCGCATCGGCATGAAGCGCAACTACTACCAGCCCATGTATTACGCCTCGGCCCGCCTGTCGCTCAAACTGATCCGCGTGGACAACGGCGAGATCCTCGGCGAAACCTTCGAAGCCGCGACGGCCAGCGACGCGGACCGCGAACGGGCGATTCAATTGGCGATCGAGGAGGTCGTCAACAAAGCCACGAACACGCTGATCGACGTGTACAACGCCGTGTGGGCCAAGGTCATGCTCGACAAGGCCGACTATCGGATCATGATCACCCGCACGACCGAGCGCGCCGCCGAAGACCTGGCCGGGCTGCTTGAGGGCATGGACCTGGGCATCAAGGTCTACTTCCGCGGCTTCCTCGGCGACGTGGCGGTCCTGACGTTGAACTTCTCCGGCGATCGCCAACAACTGGTCGATCTGTTGACGCAACTCGACCACCCGCGCTTCCACGTCGTCAAATCGGAAGACAAAACCCTGACCGTCGAGCAGATTTGAGAAGCCCTGCCGCTATTCCGCAGCGCCGGCGGCGAGAAAAAAACGCCCCTGCTCTATAGGCCGTATGGGTCATAGGTCCTATAGGTCGAATGGGTGTGCGCGCCGCGGCCGCCGCTCAGGCCATCAGAAACATCGCGGCAAACAACACCAGCCAGACGACATCCAGGAAGTGCCAATAGATCGCCATCAGTCGCACGCCGAGGTGGAAGGCCGGGGAATACAGCCCTCGGAAGGCGCGGGAGAGAACCAGCGACAAGCCAACCAGCCCGCCGATCACGTGCAGGCCGTGCAGGGCCGTCAGGCAATAGAAGGTCAAGGCGTAGAGGCTGGAGCGCATCGTCATTTGTTGGGCGATGAGGACCCGCCAGTTCCAGACCTGCGAGACGAGAAAAGCCGCGCCCAGCGCGAGCGTCGTAGCCAGCCACGCGCGCAGGTGGCTGGAACCCGCGTTGCGCGCTTCGGCGAGCGCGCGCTGCATGGCGCCGCTGCTGAGGAGAAGGATGATCGTGCTCGCCCAAAGGCCCTTCGGCAGAGGCGGCGCCCCCGCGGGCGGCCACTGCGCCGCGCGCGCGCGCACCGCCAGATAACCCGCCAGGCTCGCCGTGAACAAAATGCTCAACGAGATCAGGAAGACCTTCATGCCCAGCAGCGCCATCTCGGTCCGCCGCTGCATCTCGGCGGGCGAGAGCGACGGCGCCTTGGCGAAGGGTCGTGTACGGCGCTGGGCGCGCGCAGGTCGTTTCATTTAAGCAGCTCCGGCGCGTAGCCGGGAATCAATTCCGGCTGGTATTGCGTGGTGTCCACCAAGACCAGCGAGATGAAGATCGCCACGAAGAGCAGCGCGCAGATGAACACTACCGCGTTGAACGGCTTGTCATAGCGCAGGTGCATGAAATACAGCAGGACGAGCGAAGCCTTCGCCGTCGCGATGCCCAGGGCGATGAACAAGTTGAACGCGCCCAGGTCGACCTCCGTCGCCGCGACGGTCAGCGCCGTGAAGACCATCAGCGCGCCCCACACCGCCAGCAATACCCTCAGTGGGACGACGTGGGGCCGCGCGGCGCTGTGAGAGGCTTTCTCATTCATAAGTCATATCAGTCCTATAGGTCCTATAAGTCGTATAAGTCACATAAGAAACCCAGCCTTCAATGAATCAAGTAGAGAAGTGGAAACAGGTAGATCCAGATAATATCCACTAGGTGCCAATACAGCCCGACCAAGTCCACCGCCAGGAAGTTTCCGCTGGAGAACTCGCCCCGCCGGGCGCGTCGCAGAATCCAACCGATGGCCAGCATGCCGGCGATGACGTGCAAGCCGTGCAGGCCGGTCAGCAGAAAATAGATGGAGAAAAACACCTGCACGTTCTCCGGCGGCGTGCGCTCGCTGGGTTTGGCCGCGCTGCTCTTCTTTCCCGAGACAACCCCCGCGGGGGCGGTCCCGGCGGGCGGGATGGAGGTGCGGTCTTCGAACGCCGCGGTGGCGGCCAAGGCCTTTGTGCCGGTGGTCAACGGGTTCGAGGCCGCGGGTCCGCTTGTCGGTTGGCCATCCGGAGCGGCCATCGTCGTCTTGGCGCTGGCAGTCTCCGCCCACGTCGCGCCGGCCTTCGTGGGCGAGCGCTCCAGCGCTTCCGCCCGGAATTTCCGCGCCCACAGGAGGCCATGTTTCCATTTCTGGCGATATTCGATCGCCTTGACGCCGAGAAAAAGGGCGGCGCACAGCAGCGTCATGCTGAGCAGGACCATCAACGCGCGTCGCTCGCCGAGTTGCGCGCAGCGAACCGCCCACGCCATCGTGAAACTGCTGCAGATGAGCACCATCGTGTTGAGCGCGCCAAGATGCTTGTCGAGAAACTGAGTCCCATAATAAAAGACGTCGGGGTGGTTCGCGCGATAGACGGAGTACGCGCAAAACAGGCCGCCGAAGAGCAATATCTCGGTAGCCAGGAAAACCCACATGCCCAGCCGGGCGGATTCCGTCTGCTGTTCCGCGGATTCGAAGTGGTGGGGAACACGTGGATCTTCGCGCGACACGGGCAATCTCCCAAAGTGGCTCAGGCTGTTAGTAGCGCAGGCTGGAAAGCCTGGGCCACTTACGTCTTCCTCACATACCCCCGAATCTCCGGGTGGTATTCCCAATCCGACATATCATAGGGATCGCCGGCCGGCGGAGTCTCGGTGAAATTGTCGTGCGGCGGCGGCGAAGGGCATTGCCATTCGAAGGAGGCTCCGCCCCACGGGTTCGCCGCCGCGGGCAGCCCCTTGACGAGGGAATGAATAAACGTTCCGGCGGCGATGAACAGCCCCGTGGCCATCGCCAGCGCCCCGGCGCTGGACATCTGGTGCAGGGCGGTGAATTCCGGCAGATAGTGATACGAGCGGCGCGGCATGCCGTGTGTTCCCATGATGAACTGTGTCACGAAGGTGACATAAAAGCCCGCGACAAAGACAGCGCAGCCGATGCGCCCCCATTTCTCGCTGTACATGCGCCCGGTGATCTTCGGCCACCAGTGATACAATCCGCCGATGAACGCCACGCCCACCGGGACCATGGTGAAGTGGAAATGCGCGACGACGAAGTAGGTGTCGGTGACGTGCACGTTCGTCGCCAGCGATCCGAGGAACATCCCGGTCAGCCCGCCGATGGCGAACAGCGAGAGAAACGCCACCGCATAACACATCGGCGTCGTCAACGTGATCGCCCCGCGGAACATGGTAGCCAGCCAGTTGAACACTTTGACCGCCGTGGGGATCGCCACGCTGAACGTCAGCGCGCTGAAGATCATGTTGGCCATCGCCGATTGGCCACTGACGAACATGTGATGGCCCCACACGAAGAAGCTGAACACGGCGATGGCCACGCTGCTCCACGCGATCATCTTGTAGCTGAAGATGTGTTTGTGGCTGTGAACCGAGACCAACTCGCTGATCACGCCCATCGCCGGCAGGACCATGATGTACACCGCCGGGTGCGAGTAGAACCAGAAGAAGTGCTGGAACAGGACCGGGTCGCCGCCCAGCCCGGGGTCGAAAATGCCAACGCCCAGGACGCGCTCGACGATCAGCAAGAGAAGCGTGATGCCCAGCACCGGCGTGGCGAGAATCTGCATGATCGCGGTGGCGTACAAGCCCCAGAGGAACAGCGGCATGCGGAACCAACCCATCCCCGGGGCGCGCAGCTTGTGGATGCTCACAATGAAATTCAGGCCGGTGAAGATGGAACTGAACCCGAGAAGGAAGACGCCGGTCAACACGGGAATGACGCCCGCGCGCGCCTTGTCCGTGCTGTACGGCGTGTAGAACGTCCAGCCGGTGTCGACTCCGCCCACGATGATGGATAATACCATGAGCGCCGCGCCAAAGACGAAGAGGTAGTAACTAAACAGATTAAGCCGCGGAAAGGCCACGTCCTTCGCGCCCAGTTGAAGCGGCAGGACGAAGTTGCCGAGCGCCGAAGGAATGCCGGGGATGACGAACAGGAAGATCATGATCGCCCCATGGAGCGTGAACAGACGGTTGTACGTGTCGGCGGTCACGATGGTCTGGCCGGGCGTGAGCAGTTCGGTGCGGATCAGGAGCGCGAAAATGCCCGCCAGCAAAAACGCCCCGAGGATGGTCACGAGATACATAATGCCAATGCGCTTGTGGTCGAGCGTCAGCAGCCACGATTTAATCCCGCGGGTGTGGGTTAAGTAGTTGTCGGACGGATGTGCCATTGCGTATGTCCTGAACGGCGTTTCGGGTTTCGAGTTTCTTGTCTCTCGTTGAAAGGCAGCCGTCGCATCGATTCGCTAAGAGCGTGTTTGAGAAGGCCGCTTCGCGCACTGCAACGGGAAACGAGTTGTTCACCTCCCCGGCGCCAGCGTCTTCAAAAACTCAATGACATCCAGAATATCCTGGTCCTTCAACCGACTTTGGAACGTCGGCATCACCGGCTGGAAGCCGGCGACAACCTTCGCTTGCGGCTGGAGGATCGATTCGCGGACGTAGTTCTCATCGACGACGACTTTCAGCCCGTCGCTCATGGTCACCGTCGACCCCCACAGGCCTTTGAAGGACGGGCCGGTCCCGGCGGTCCCGTCGAGCGAGTGACACTGGGCGCAGCCGCGAATGTGATAGATCTTCTCCCCTGCTTCGGCCGGCGACAAGCGCGACGCATAGCTCGCGGCGTTCTCCAGCCAGTTTTCGAATTCGCCCGGCGGATGCACGATCGCCTTCGCCAGCATGTCGGAGTGGCCCGTGCCGCAGTATTCGGCGCAGAAGATCTGGTATTCCCCGGGCTGGGTGGCTTGGAACCATTCTTTATTGAAGCGGCCCGGCACTGCGTCTTTCTTCAACCGGAACGCGGGGATATATAAACTGTGAATGACGTCCGAGGAGGTGAGAGTGAGGCGAATGGGCCGACCGACCGGCACGTGCAAGTTCTCATCGACGTAGCCGTTGGGATAGGTGAACATCCATTTCCACTGCTGCCCCGTGACCTGGACGTCGTAGCCGTTGCCCGGCGTCACCGCCGATTCCATGTACGTGCGAAAGCCTTCATAGAAGATGGCCATGACAATGAAAAGCGGAACGACGGTCCAGGTGATCTCCAACGGCGTGGAATGCGTCGGGCCGCCCACCGCGCGCGCTCCTCGCGGCCGGGCGTACCGCCAGAGAAACAGGATCATCAGAGCCGTCACCAACACGAAGAAGAACGCGTCGATCCAGAAGATGAACTGAAACACCCAGTCCACCTCGATCGCCGCGGTCGAGGCCGGCGGCGGCAGCCACAGCGACGAGCCGAAGAGCGGCCGCTCGGGGATGAGCGAGCCGCTGGTGGCGAGGTCGGCGGCGTGCGCGATCACGGCGCGGTCTCCTTCCGCGCCGACTTCGCGCGCTTGTAATCGCGCCTCCACAACACGACCAGCGGAATGGCCACGGCGAGGACGGTCAAGCCTCCGCCCACGCGCATCAGGTTCATCACCGCCGGACCGTAGCGCCCCTTCGCGGGGTCGAAGTGAAAGCAATACAAGATGACCTTGTCCACCGGCGAGCCGATCTTCCCCTCGGCGGCCTCCACCAGCGACAGGCGCAGCGTCTTCGGATCGTACTGGACGCCATAGAGGTAGCGCGCCAGGCGGCCGGCGGGCGTGCAGACCATCCCGGCGGCGACATGGGCGAACTCCCGGCGCGCCTCGTTCCACTTGTAGTGAAACCCTGCGGCCTCGGTGGCGGCGTCGATGCTGGCCGGCGTCCCGGTGAGGAAATGCCAGCCCGCCGCCGCCTCGGCCTTTCCGTATTCCTTGATGTAACTCTGCTTTTTCAACTTCGCCAACGTCGGCGTCTCGGCGGGATTGAAGCTGATGGTGACAAATTCAAATTCACGTCCGGGCACCCAATCCATCTGGCGCAACGCGTCGACGAGGCCGTTGAGTTGCAGGGTGCATAACATCGGGCACTCATAATAGTTAAACGTCAGGAGCACCGGGCGGCCGGAGCGGAAATAGTCGCCGAGCTTCACGGTCTTGTTCAGTTCGTCCTTGAACTCCAGGCCCAGCGGCAATTGGCCGTCCAAATGCTCTTCGACGCCGACGCCCTGGAGCTCCAGGGGCAGAGCGTCGGCGGATACATTCGGCGTCGGCGGTTCGGGTCCGAAAGCCCAGGCGACAGTCATCGAGGCAAGGACGACAGCGAACACCAGTGGTTCCTGGGAGCGCGGTCGTCCTCGCCCGCCATCTTCCACCACTCGATGCGCTACATTGCGAGCGAGGACGCCCGCGCTCCCAGGAACCGCCGGCCTGCCGCGCATGTGGTTCATCGCGCGCTCCTGGATGCCGCGGCAAGCGTGGCCGATGTGTGAATATCGTTCAACGCCAACTCCATGGCGCGCTCGATGGGAATGCCGGCGACGTCTTTCGCCTGGTCGATCCAGCGATAGCTGTGGAGCAACTCCTCCTGCTTGGCGCGCAGCAGGCTGAGTTCCTCGGGCTTGCGCGAGTAGACCAGCGCGGCCAGTTCCTGATCCTGCGTGTGGTAATACAGGATCTGCAGGGCGACGATGAGCAGGAAGATCATCAGCGCGCCGATCACGCCGATGGCGACCGTCACCGCGGCATCCGGATCATCCCAGCGTTGGGCCATAGTTTGCCTCATTTTGGAGTTCGTAGTGCAACCTTTCGAAATGGACACAATGAACATAATGGACCGAATGGACACATACGACCCAAAAGCCGCCCTGCGAACTCCACCCCTCACATATTCTCAAACGCCAGCGATTCGCCGAGGCGCGGATCCTTGACCGGGATCAACGCCGCGCGGCGCAATCGCCCGATGATGTTTCCCACGAACAGGGCGCCCATGCCGATGAACAACGCCACGTCCGCCACGGCCAACGTCGGCCCGCCGGGGCTTGCTTCCGGAACCGCCTGCCAATACAGATCCACCCAATGGAATAGCAGCATCCAGGCCGCCCCGACGGCCAACAGCCATTTGCGCCGCTTCGGCCAACGCGACGCCAGCGCGAACAGAGGAATGAGAAAATGGCCGAAGATCAACGCCACGCCGACCCATTTCCAGGCGCCCGCCTGCCGCCGCGCGATCCATTCGCTTTCCTCGGGCAGGTTGGCGTACCAGATCAGCATGTATTGCGAGAAGGCGATGTAGGCCCAGAAGATGACAAAAGCGAACAGCAGCTTGCCGACGTCGTGATAGTGCTCCACGGTGATCGCCGCGCGCGCGCCGCCGGCCGCCTGGGTGAACGCGGCCAGGAGGACCAGCAGCGCCAGGAAGCCCAGGAAGCATCCGGCGAAATAATACACGCCGAAGATCGTGCTGTACCAGCGCGGGTCGAGCGACATCAGCAGATCGAACGAGGCGAACGTCGTCGTCAGCGCGAAGAGCCACAGACACACCGGGCTCAGGCGCTCCATGCGCCGGGTCAGCTCGACGTCGCCCGAGGCGTCCTGTTCGACGGATCGCCCGTGGAAGAACCGCGCCATCCGGATCCAGATCGCGAAATAGACGACGCAGCGCGCGAAAAAAAACGACTTGTTCAGGTACGCGCGTTTGCCGGCGATGAGCGGATCGCTCAGCGCCTCGGCGTGGGTCCAGGGATACAGCGCCTTCATGCCAAACAACAGGATCGGCAGAAGCAAGACGGCCAAGAGCGGCATGGTCGCGGCGGTGGCTTCGGCCAGGCGGCGCAGCACGACGCTCCACGCCGCGCGAGTGGCGTGCTCGATGAGGATGAACAGCAGCGCCCCCAGCGCGAGGCTGAGGAAGAAGGCGTAGTTGACGAGATAGGAGAAGAAGAACCGGCGCGGGCCGCCCTCGCCGGCGAAGGCGAACACAATGGCGAAGGCGATCGCGGCCACGCCGAGGATCGCGAGGACTTGGCCGCCGCGCGCCGTGCGAGCATCGAACGTCAATCGGTCTTGCGAATCCATGCCCATTTCATGCCTGCCCTGGTCTTCTCCCCGGACGGTGTTTTGCGGTTCCTGGAAGCGCCTATTCCGATGTTTCTCCTTATCGCCTTTCAGCGGCCACCTTATCGTGCGCTTTCCATTCGCCCTGGTCGCAGCGCAGTTGGTAATCGAAGTATTCGGTGCGCGATTTGGGGCCCGCGCGAATCGCGCCCTGAATCGCCCACTCCTCGCCCGGCGCCAGGGCCTCCTTCTTCGCCGACTCGACGAACTCCTTGTTCTCGCCGGAGTTTTTCCGCCGCACGGTGGCTTCCAGATGCGTCAGCGGAAACACGTTTTTGTTCGTAAGGACGGCCGCGTCGGAGAACGGGCCCCGGTTGATTCCGCCGTCGCGGGCCGCCTGCCGCAGCCACTCCATCGCCTCGTTCGTTTGGCCGCGATCCGCGAGCGCCTGCGCCAACCCGTAGGCCGCCCGCGGAGAGCGCTCGTCGATGCGCAACGCCGCCTGAAACGCCTCCACGGCTTCGGGCGAATGGCCGGTGTCCAGCAGGATCTCGCCGCGCAGGCAATGCAGGTCCGCCTCATCGGGCGAGAACTGGAGGGCGGCGTTGATGTGGCCGATCGCGTCGTTCCAGCGCTTCTCGTCCACGGCGATGCGGGCGAGGTGGAAATGCGCGGCGCCGACCGCCTCGCGCGCGTAGACGAAGTTCGCCGGCTGACGCTCGATCGCGTCCGTCAACCGCTGCGCGGCCTTCGCCCTGTCGCCCTTCGCCAGCCACGCCAGCCCGGCGAAGAAATCCGCCTCGGCCATGCCGGGGATGGCGCTGACGCGGTCGAACGCCCGGAGCGCCCCCTCCCAGTCCGCCGAGGCGAATCGCGCCAGGCCGTCCGCGTAGACGCCGAACGCGGCTTCGCTGAGGGTCGCCGCCGGCTTCCATCCGTATTTCGCGCCCAGGTCCGCGCCGACGTTGACGACGCGGTGCTCCGTGCGCGCCAGTTGGTCGTTCAAGCCGAGGCGCGCCTTGTCCACGGCGTCCTGGTAAGCCTTTTCGACTTTACGGTTGCCCTCCACGTGGCCGGCGAGGCGCCCCAGGGCCACCGCGCCCGCCAGCGCCAATCCCATGGGGCCGACGTCGATGACGGCGAACTTGGCCGCCGTGCCGGCGGCCAGCGCCCCCTCGGCCTTCGCCGTGTGCGCCAGGTTGGCGTTCAGCCCGGCGCGGCGCGCTTCGTCCAGGTCGCGGCGCTCGACGAAGAACCGTTCGGTTTCACGGCAGAGGTCCAGCAGCGCCTGATCCGCCTCCTCGATGCCGGGTTCCAATCCCTTGCCCGTGGCGAGGCGGGCCAAGTTGGCGCGCACCCGCTCGTATTGGCCCACGTCGCTCTTGAGGGCGTAAAGGTGATAGGCCAGGGCGTTGAAGGTCGCCAGGTTCTCGTCCAGCGGCTGCGGGGCGATTTCCTCCACGCGATCCAACGCCGAGGCGGGCAGCGAGATCCTGGCCCGGTGCTGCGAGTAGTAGAGCGCCAAGCCCGCTCCGCACGCCAAGGCCACGGCCAGAGCAATCTCCAGCGGCCGGATGCGTCCGAACGGGCCGCCCCCGCCTTGCGAATCGGAAGGGGGTTCAGGGTGGGGCGGGTCCCGCGGATTCTCGGGTTCGCTCATGGGAGTCTCCAGACACGCGATGCGGGGCACGGTAGCGCGGTTTGCGGGCGCTGGCAAGGGTTGTGGTTCTTCCCCAGGGATTCCCCTGATCCTTCATCACCCCGAACTCTCACACGCGGCAGTTGTCGCAACGGCAGCTAGATGACCTTGGCACGTCTCTCTCCTAGCCCCGACAGGGGCGTCTGCGTGTAGCCGGGGGTGACCAAGCAGGCGGCGCTTGCGCCGCCGACCGAAGGGAACCCCCGGATGGTGCCCCGAAACACACAAAGCCCCAAAGGGGCGCCTGATCCTCGGCGCTCGGCATTCAATCGCCCCGTCGGGGCTCTTCTCACGATGTGTCTGACCGGGGGTTCCCTTCGGTCACCCCCGGCTACACGCAGACGCCCCTATCGGGGCTGAGATCGCAGGCTTCTGCCGGCAGGATGACCGCCTCATGAAGGATCAGGGGGGATTCGGCATCCGGGGATTCTCCCTTGGGGGCGAACGAGACGGGGAGGGCTGGCGGAATTCCTGTAACGCGATGGCGCGCCGAGGCCAAGAACGAACCAAGGCGTGGGAACTCTCCGAGAATCGGCGGTTTGAGTGGCGCAGGTTTTCTAGCCTGTGAACGGCGCCCCCGCCCTTTTCGTTACAACACCGGCTAGAAAGCCGGCGCCACTCAAACCGCCGATCTTCATGTGTTTCCGAGTGCCGCGAGGCATCATGAGTTACTCTCCCAAAAATGCCGTTTGTGGGCGACGCGAAGCGCCATGAGTCGCCATCCTCGTGCGTCGCCCGGCGGAAATGCGCCCGGCTGCGCGCTCTTCGCCTCGAAATCCTTGACAAAGACGACGAAGACTGAATAATCGACAAGTTTCGCCGACGACGAATGCGCCGACGCGGCGGCGGCAACGATGCCGTTCGCATGCCCGGATGCTTGTCGTCACGGCGCTTAAACCTGCTTCAGCCACGGTGGAAAGGGGCGTTGCGCGCCTTGCCGCCGGAGCCCGGCGGGGGAATCTGCACAGGGGGCGGAACCAGTGAAACGCACCTTCCAACCGAGCAACAGGCGGCGGAAAAACAAGCACGGGTTCCGCCAGCGGATGTCGACCAAAGGCGGGCGGCAGGTTTTGGCCCGCCGTCGCGCCAAAGGGCGGCATCGCCTGTCGGCGTAAGCGCTCCAGGCGCCGCCACGAGCTCGTAATAGGACCTGTAGGACCTATAGGACTTATAAGTCTTATAGGTCTTATTTCCAAAGCCGGGAGTGGCGCCCGTGGGTCTGAAGAGCGAGAACCGGTTGCGCCGTCGCGCCGACTTCCTGAAGGCGTACGAAGAGGGGCGCGCCGTGCGGGGCCGCCTGTTCTCGCTGTTCATCCGCGAGCGCGGCGACGGCGCAACGCCCCGGGTCGGGTTGACGGTGACCAAGCGCCTGGGCACGGCGGTCGTGCGCAACCGATTGCGCCGCCGGCTGCGAGAGCGCATGCGCCACGCCCTGGGGGCGATCCCGCCGGGGCTGGACGTGGTGATCAACGCGAAACCCGACGCGGTCGACTGCCCTTCGGACGAGTTGGCGCGGCAGTTGATCGCCTCGTTGCGCAAGGGGCAGGCGTATCGCGAATGACGCCAACGCCGGGATGGGCTCGCCGCCAATGGTTGAGATGCCGGAACGATGGATCGCGCGGGCGCTTTGCCTGTTGATCCGCCTTTACCAGAGGGGCCTTTCCCCGCTCTTGCCGAAGGCCTGCCGCTTTTATCCGTCGTGCTCGCAATACGCGTTGGAGGCGCTGGAGCGCAAGCGGCTTGGACCGGCGCTCTGGCTGATCGTGCGGCGCCTGGCCAAATGCCAGCCGTTGCATCCGGGCGGATACGATCCGGCGCCGTAGAAGAAAGGACGAAGGACAAAGGACGAAGCAGGAAGGGCTACGAAAAAGGACATTCATCAGTGTTTTTTTGGTTCTTCGTCCTTTGTCCTTCGTCCTTAGTCCTTATTGGGGTCTTGATCCATGGAAACCCAACGCTGGCTGACTTTCTTTCTGATCGTGCTGCTGAGCTATTTCGTCTTCCAGAAGTTCTTCATCCAGCCGACGAGTGATCAACAACGGCGGGCGGCCGAGGCCGCCTCGCAGGCCTCTCAGGCGGCCTCCCAGGGCGCCGAAGGCCTCGCCGCGGCGTCCAGGCCGGTTTCGGCGCCGGCCGTCGGAAGCCGCGTCTCTTCCGCGCCGGCCGAAGAGGAAACGCCGGGGCGTTCCCTTGTCGTCGAAAACGAGAACTGCCGGATCGAGTTCTCCACGCGCGGCGGCGTCCCCGTTTCCTGGCGGGTGGTCGACCCGGCATTCACGGCGAACCACCCCGGCGCAACCGGAGGCCCCGGCGTCATGAGCGACGAAGCCGCCTCGCACACGCTGGAGTTGATTCCGCCGATCCCCGACGCCCCCGACCGCGAGTACCCGTTCGAGGTCTCCATCCGCGAAGCGAATCGCGTCGGCGGCAACCTGGATTCCATCAACCGGCGCGTCTTCGAGGTCGCACGGGAGAGCCGCCAGGATGGGGCGCATGTCCTGCGTTTCACCTCGCCCGTCCTGCCCGAAGGCCTTCAGCTCGTCAAGGAATTCGTCATCCCGCCCACCGGCTATCTGACCGAGGTGGCCATCCGCTGGATCAACCATAGCGGCCAGACGTTTCAGTTCGAGGAGAACGCCCACGGCCCGGGCCTGGTCTGGGCCGGCGGCTTGGGCGGCGTCGACGCCTCCAGCGCCAAATCGAAGTCGTACTTCGCCCGGGTGGCGGCGGTGTGGCTCAGCGGCGGCGTCCGCAACTGGGAGTATCAGGATCAGATGGAGGTCGGCAAGACGCGCGATTTCTCGGGGTCCGTCCAGTGGGCCGGCATCGTTCACCGGTATTTCCTCGCCGCCATCATCCCCCTTCAGCCCGGCGCCGTCGCCGTGCAGGTCAACGCCAAGCCGCGCAACACCCCGGCCGGGCTGACCAAGAAAGGCCAATCGAGCCAGGGCATCGAGGTCTTCAGCCCGCCGCTGGCGCTCAAGCCGGGCGAGTCGGTCGAATTCACGTATCAGGCGTTCGTCGGGCCGACGTCCAGCCACGTCCTGCGCGCCGTCGACAAGAACCTGGACGAAGTCTTGTTCTTCATGAGTTGGGGCTGGTTCCGCGCCGTGTGCATCCTGATGATGGACTTGCTGCTGTGGCTGCGCAAGTTCACGCCCGACTACGGCTGGGCCATCATCGCATTGACCTTCCTCCTGCGGCTGGTCACTCAGCCGCTGGTGCAATTCAGCCTCAAGGCCAACGCGCGCTTCGTCAAAGCCCAGCAAAAGCTGAAACCCGAGCTCGACGAGATCGCCAAGAAGCACAAGGACAACCCGCAGAAGCGCAATGAAGAGACGTGGAAACTCTACAAGAAGCACAACGTCAACCCGCTGGGGATGTTGGAGGGCTGCTTCTGGATGCTGATCCAGATGCCCATCTTGATGGCCATGTATCGGCTGCTGGACGCGAGCATCGAACTGCACGGCGCGACGTTCCTGTGGATCAAGGACCTGTCCCTGCCCGACAATCTGTTCACCCTGCCCGCGTGGTTCCCGTTGATTCAATCGTTCAACCTCCTGCC
>JAPLSS010000134.1 GCA_026398515.1 Candidatus Sumerlaeota bacterium
GCCGTGAGCGTCCGGACCGACGCGAGAAAGTTGTACCACGGCTCCGGGACGTGGGCGGCGTTGCCCGAGGCCATCCACACGACCATCGTTTCGCCGACCGCGCGCATCACGCCGAGGATCACCGCCGCGGAGATGCCGCTGGCGGCGGCGGGAATGACGACGCGGACGAGCGTTTCGGCCCGGGTGGCGCCCAAGGCGTAGCTTCCTTCGCGCAGCTCGCGTCCGACGGCCGACAGAGCATCTTCCGACACGCTGACCACCGTGGGCAGGGCCATGACCGCCAGGACGATCGACGCGTTCAGGGCGTTGACTCCGCTGGGAATCCGCAACGATCCGAGCCGCCGCGATAGAAGCGCCAAGCCCGCCAGTCCCAGCGCCGCCAGCAGGATCGCCGCGGCGCCCCGCGCCTTGGGCCGAAGCGACTCAGGCAATCGCCCGGTCGCCACGTCGCTCAGGACCGCCACGGCCACCACGCCCACCGGCGCTCCCAGCAGCCACACGCTCCATGACAGGATGGCCGGGCCATGGCTCTGCAAGAGCGGAGCAAACACCACGAGGGCGAAGAAGCCGAACGCGACCGAAGGAATCGCCGCCAGGATTTCAATGACCGGCTTGACGATCTGGCGCACGGCGAACGGGAGCACGTCGCTCAGGCACAGGGCGGCGACCAGACCCAACGGCGTGGCCGCCAGTGGATACCAGCGGACGCTGCCGAAGAATTCGCCGAAGCCTCGAACCCGAAAGAAAGGGATCGCGTCGCGGATGACAAAAGCGAAGGTGAGGAGGATGGCCAGCGCCGCGCAGGCTGTAACGGCGAACAGAGCGCCATGAGCGACGGCGTCGCCCAGTCGCCTCAGCCGCCCCGCGCGCGCGGTGAGCAGCAACCCCGTGGCCGTGGGGCCGATGGAGGCCGCTGTATCGTTCATTGGATCGCTTCCCGTTTCTCCGCCGTCGGATGAGTCGGACGGGTCCGACTGATCTGGCCGGCGCCAGACACCGGCTTTTCCTCAATACTGCGTCACCGGCACAAACCCCGTGGCCTCGACGATCTCCTGGCCCTTCTCCGTCAGGTAGAGCGAAACGAACTGCTGCAGCCGAGAGCCCAGCGCCGGATAGCCGTTGGTGAACAGGAACAGCGGCCGCGCAAGCGGGTAGCGGCCCGAGACGACCGTCTCGGCGCTCGCCTCCACACCCCCAATCTTCAGCGCCTTGACTCCTTCGACGAACCCCAGCCCCACGTAGCCGATGGCCCCCGGGGTGCTTTGCACGCGCTGGCGGACCGCGCCATTGCTGCCGACGTATTCCATCTCGTCGGTCATCTTGGCCTTGTTCATCACCAGTCCCTCGAAGCACTCGTACGTCCCGCTGTTGGTGTCGCGGCTGATGCGCACGATCGGCGCGTCGGGGCCGCCGAGCTCGTTCCAGTTCTTCACGGTTCCCAGGTAGATCTCGCGAACCTGTTCGATCTTGAGATCCGCAACCGGGTTGCCTGGATGAACGACGATCGCCAAGCCGTCCAGGGCGATCACCTGCGCCACGGGAAAGACCCCCTTCTCCACGGCGGCCTTGAACTCCTCGTCCTTCATGAAGCGCGACATCGAGGCGATCTGGCACGCCCCGTTGATCAGACTGGTGGCGCCGTTGCCGCTTCCCGACTCGCTCACCGTGACGTTGACGTTCGGGTTCTTCGTCATGAAGTACTCCGCGAAGGCTTTGACGATCGGGCCGACCGTCGTCGATCCGTCGATCACGATCTTCTCCTGGGCGGAGGGTTGCGATTCGGCCTGGGCGCCGGCGAGGCGCGGGAGGGCGAACGGACTGAGGGCGGCCGCCAGGAGGACGGCGGCGCAAGCTGATGGAGCGCGGCGGTTCATTGGACCTCTCCTTGAGTGGACGATACGGATGGTCCCGCCGAAACGGCGGACGGGCTGGCGACCCACGAGGCCGCGTCGGCAGCCAGCGGAACGGCCGTCGGATTGACCATCGGGGTGGCGTCGGGATTCGTGCCGGTCAGCGAATGCGCGCAGTAGGCCAGTTGATTCTTGAACGTCGGCGTGGCGATGACGAACAGGCGCGACCGCTGTGTCCGCTCGCCCTCGACGCTGAACAGCCATCGCACGGCGGGGACGCTCTTCAAGCCGGGGATGCCGCGGCGCCACTTGTTCGTCGACTCCCTCTTGAGCGATCCGACGAGGAACGGCTCGCGGTCCTTGAGCGTGGCCTGGGTGTCGAGATCGCGCGACGAAAGGATCGGCTCGTCGAGCTCGTTGAAGCCGACGATCGACGCGACCGTGACCTGCATCCGCGCGGTGACCATTTCGGCGCCGATGGTCGGCTGGATCACGATCTCGATCCCCTGTTCTTGCAGGCCGGCGTCCTGGCGGGTGAACGTGGCCGGCGGGGTGATGGCCACGGGGTGCTGGCTGGCCGCGTCGCCGTTCTCGCCGGTGGCGCTGACGCCCGGGGCGGTTTCCGTGAGGACCTTGCTGGTCAGATCCGTCCGGGCGTATTTCAAATTCGGGACGCGCTCTTCGGAGCGGATGACGGCGGGGGATTCGTTGCTGGCCGTGACGCGGGAATGGTGCAGCGTGCGGGCCGAGCCGGTCTGCGTCGCGTAGTTCAGGAACTCGGCCAGGGTGCGCGCGTCCAACGTCAGGAGCCCATCCAGCCGGGCGAAGCCCTCTCCGCCCTCGAACTGGTTTCCGGTGATCTCGATCTGGCCGCCGAGGCTGCGCTTCCAGGCCTCCCAGTCCAGCCCGACTTTGCCGGCCTTGTCTTCCGAGACCTCCACGGCTTCCAGGTCGAACTCGACCTGGGGAGGCGGCACGTCGAAGAAATCGATGAACGCTTGATCGCGCTTGCCGTCGCTTTGGCTGTCGAAAATCCATACGGTGTTTGAGATGTCGTCGGCGAAGACTTGCCCATCGCCCGACAGCGAGGTGTTGCCGACGATCTGGGCCACCTCGGAAGCGCGGCGATAGCGCATGCGGACGGCGTAGTTCAACTCACCTTCGCTGGAGGTGATCCCCGGCAGGTCGATGGCCTTGATGCTGTCGATGATCGAAGGCATCTGCCGCTCGGTGGTGACCACCTGGAGGAAATAGCGGGTCTTTCCCGTGGCCGCGTCGGCATACTTCAGCGCCCGCGCCGTTCCGCCCTCGAGTTTGACCGCCTTGAGCACGTGCGGAATGAGTTCCAATCCTTCGGCGTTCTTGAGTTCGATCACCTGGGACACGTAACGGTTGACCTGCGTTTTGTCGCCCGAGCGAAAGATGGTCAGTAGTCCGTCGCGATCGGGCGCCGGCGCGTCGACGTTCACTCGCTCGTCCTGATTGTTGACCGCCTGAGGGGGCTGCGATTGGCTCCACGCTGGCGCGGAGGCCTGCGCCATGAGCGCCAAGGTGAGCGCTGCTTGTCGGAGTTGTCGAAAGGCGACAGGAAGCAGATAGGACACGGGCAATCCTCCTTTGGATGGGCGCTGCACAGCGGGGTTTTGAGCGCGCCGGCGCGCTCCGAACCGGCCTGTGCCAACGCGAGAAGGCTAGGCGTGGGAAAGGGCGGAAGAACAGTTAGATTTTGGTTAATTCGGCGGGCCGGGCGGGGCGGTTCGCGCTCGCGGCAGCCGCCCAAAACAGGCCAGAGGCTCACACGCCCGGCAGGACGATCGAGAAAACGCTCCCGCGGCCGACTTCGCTGTCCACCTCGACCCGGCCGCCGTGGGCTTGCACGATGTGCTTGACGATGGACAGGCCCAGCCCGGTCCCGCCCAGTTTGCGGCTGCGCGCCTTGTCCACGCGATAGAAGCGCTCGAACAGGCGCGGCAGGTGCTCCTTCGGAATCCCGCATCCCTGGTCGCGGACGGCGACCACCGCCTCGCCGCATTCGCGGCGGGAGACTTCGATCTCCACGGGGCTTCCGGTCTCGCTGTGCTTGATGGCGTTGTCCAGCAGGTTCATGACCGCCTGCTCGAAGAGCGGCGGGTTGATGCGCGCCGGGATTCCCGGCTCGCCCTTCACTTCGATCCGAATGCTCTTTGCCTCGGCCTTCGCTTCGCACAGTTCGATGGCTTCGCGCACAGCCTCTTCGAGCGGTTTCTCTTCCAGGGCCATCTCGGACGGCGCGCCCTCGCGCTCGATCCACGAGAGGCTGAGCAAATCGTCGATGATCGAGTCGAGCCTGTCGACCTGCCGCGCGACAATTCGCAGGAAACGCCCGGCCTCCGCCGGGTCGTAAACCGCGCCGTCGAGCAATGTCTCCACGAATCCCTTGATGGAGGTGACGGGGGTGCGCAGTTCGTGGGAGACGTTAGCCACGAAATCGCTTCGGATCTGTTCGAGGCGGCGCAGGCGGGTGACATCGTTCAAAACCACCAGCGCCCCGGCGCTTTGTCCCGAGGCGTGGCGCAAGGGGGCCGCATGGGCCTGGACGAAGACCTCGCCGTCCTCCTTGAGCGTGAGGTCGCCCTCCACGGGCTCATGGGTCGACAGGGTTCTCTCGACGAGCCGCTGCAAGTCGAGGTTGCGCGCCACTTCGGGAAGGCTCTTGCCTCGAGCAGATTGCGGATCGACGCGAATCAGCCGTCCCAGCGCCTGGTTCATCCAGATGACGCGCTGGTCGGCGTCCAGCGCCAGCACGCCTTCGACCATGCTGGACAGGACCGCCGCCTGCTCGTTGCGTTGCCGCTCGATGGCGCGAATACGGTCGTCCAACTGCGCCGCCATTTGGTTCATCGCTTCGGCCAGCGCGCCGATCTCCTGCGAATCGGAGACCGGCAGTTTGAGCGAAAGATCGCCGGCGGCGAAGCGTTCGGCGCCGCGACGCATCTCCTCCATCGGGCGGCTGATCCGCCGCGCGATCCACCAGCTCGCCGCCGCCGCGGCCAGCGCCACGATCAACCCGCCCAAGGCCAGTTCGGCCAGGTTGGCCCGCAGCGCCTGGTCGATCGAGGACTGCAGGACGGCCGCCCGCAGGACGCCGTGCAGGGCGCCGTCGCTCGTCAACGGGATCGCCACGTACAGCATGTTCCGTCGCAGCGTCGGGCTGAAGCGCTCGGCCCGGCCCACCCGCCCCGCCATCGCTTCCTGGATTTCCGGGCGGCCGGCGTGGTTGTCCATCAGAGCAGGCGATTCCTGCGAGTCGCCGACCACCTTGCCCGATGGCAGGATCGCCGTGATCCGCGCCCGGGTCTTCGCGCCGAGTTCCTTGCATAGCGCTTCGACGTCCTGCCCCCTTGCCAGGGCTTCGGCGAACCGGCCCTCCAGCCCGTGGCTGAGCGACTCCAGCGACGAGTAGGTTTGCTCGTAATCGAAATCCCGCCACAGGCGCGAGGCGAACCACGTGATCGCGGCCAGCGAGACGGCCGTGACCAACAGGTACGAGGGGAACAGGCGCCAAAGCAGACGCTTGCGGGCCATGGCGAGTTACTCCTTGAACCGGTAGCCGACGCCCCGGACGGTCTCGATGAGTTTGCCGGCCGGCCCGAGCTTCTTGCGCAGGCCGACGATCTGCACGTCGACCGAGCGGTCGGTCACCGGGTAGTCGTCGCCGCGCACCGCATTGACGATTTGCTGGCGCGTGAAAACCCAGCCCGGCCGGCTGGCGAGGAAATGCAGAATGCGGAATTCGGTGAACGTCAAGTCGACCGGAGTCCCCCGGACCAACGCCTCGTGTCGGCGGGGACGAATGAGCAGGTCATGAACCGCGACCTCGGCGTCCTCGTCGCCAATGGCCTGGCGGCTCCGCCGGCGCAGCGCGGCGCGAACCCGCGCGGTCAGCACCCGCGGGCTGAACGGCTTGGTCACGTAATCGTCGGCCCCCAGCTCCAGGCCGGCGACGATGTCCGCCTCCCGCCCTTTCGCCGTCAGCATGACGATGCAGACGTTGGACGTCCTCGGGTCGCTCCGCAGGCGGCGGCAGACCTCCATCCCGTCCACGCCGGGCAGCATAAGGTCCAACACCACCAGGTCGGGCGGCTCGGCGACGACCGCGGCCAGCGCCTCTTCGCCCGTGGCGGCCAGCGCGACTTGACAGCCCTCTTTCGCCAGATTGTAGCGAACCAGTTCGAGGATGTCCTCTTCGTCGTCAACGACGAGGATTTTCTCCCGCGTCATGGCCACCCTCCGTCCTAAACTCCTGCCTTCGCCGCCGCCTGCCGCCACGGCTCACTTCGGATCATTCTAAACCGCCGGAGGCCGAAACAAGCTAGAAAATCGTTAGGCCGGTTGCCGGCGAACCTGTTCCTTCTTCGGAAACAGCTGCCAGCCGTATTGCGAACACGCACGAAGACGGCGGGTCCATGCGTTGGCGGCGCTGTTCTTCCGAGTCTGCGTCGCAATGGCGACAGACTGAACCTTCTCCGTTCCCACCGAAATGGCGAAGCCGTCGCCATGAACACGGCTTGCGTCTTTCCTATCCTGGCGATTATGGATTCGCTATTGCAATATGATGGGGCAGCGACGGCACCATAAGTGGGAATGTCGGGGACATCGGATGTCTGCGATTTGTTGACGGGAGAGCGCGTCGCCTCGGGCGCGGATCGGATCGAGATCGACACGCCCGCCTATGCGACGCGCCTCTATACGATCCAACCGCCCGGCAAGGCATGGAGTTCGGCGGCAAATTCACCCTAATCCGCCCCGCGGAGAAGAACCATGAGCATCTTTCCCATCGTACTGACGGCCACGATGGCCGAAGCTGGCTCGCCGACGACAACGACGGCGGCGAAACCAACGGCCGCCGGCGGCGGGAAAGCCTCCGCCCCGCGCTATCTGCTGACGATCCTGAATCAGAACTACTTCAGGGATGAAGCCGATCGCGGAATGGCGGCCGAGGCGTTGCGACAATTCACCGCCATCTGCCGGGCGCGCGGAGTCGAGCCGGAGCTGTTCTTCACGGGGCTGTCGTTCGACATGCACCTGCAGGACGTCCCGGAAATCATGATGGACCTCAAGGAAAGCGGGCGCGACTGGAACCACCACGGCTCGAACCGTCCTCCCAATCCGAACCCGATCGAACGCGCGCAAGGCAAGCCCTGGAACGAGGCGATCCAGGCGGTCCAGGACTACGAGCAAGACGAGCTCATCGACGGCCGGCCGGCGCAGCTGGACCCGTCGCGCGTCGGGGGATTGAAGAAGATGTGCGCCTACTTCGGGCGTCCGCCGCTGTCGACGGGCCGTTTCGTCAAGGTGCCGATCCTCGAGGTGTGCAAGCAGTACGGCGCCAAGATGGGCGTCGGCGGGCAAGACTGGTACAAGCTTCCCTCCTCGTGGTTCTGGTTCATGGGGACGCTGAACCGGCCCGACGACGTGTTCGTTCATCCCACATGGGACTTCAACGAATGGGCGCGCTACTGTTGGGAACTCCAAATGGGACGCACGCCCAACCTCAAGGCCATCCAGAGCCACCCGGGCGAGCCCATCGACCTGATGGAGAAGATCGAGAGGCGAATCGCGCAGCTGGACCCGAAGCTGCCCGCGTTCGTCGTTTATTGCTTCCACAACAATGACTTCTTCGGGTACCGGTACGACAATCCCAATCGCTACCCGCTGGAGTACCGCCAGTTCTACATGAAGAAGTGCGAGGAGTTCCTGGACTGGCTCTTGGAAGACCAGGGATGCAAGCCTTTCTCGTTGCGCGAGGCGTATGAGATGGCCGCCCCCCGCAACCTCAAACCAACACCCGAGGAGGCCGACGACTTGGCGCGCGGGATCGTCGAGGCGGTCGAGAAGGGACGCCCCGAGGCCGAAGGCCCTGCCCGCCGGCCGGGTCTTCCGCCCGACGTGGCTTCGGCGCGTTCCGGCTATGCGTTGGCGGAGGCGTGGCAGTTATTCGCGGCGATCCTGGGGGAGAAAACGCCGCGGTTCCCCGAGATGCTCGGCCCCATCGAGTTGCGCCCGCCCACCGAGGGGATCGGCGCCTTCGCGATCCGCGACATCCGCAAAGCGGCGCAAACGGTCCGCGTCGAGGGCGCCGCAAGTTCCGCGGTCCAGGTCGGCCCATCCCAGATCAACGCGGCCGAGTTCCTTTACCTCATGGCGAAGGCGATTCTGGCCAAGCCGGCGGGGGCGGCCGATAACACGGTTCGCGGCGTGTCCGTGAACATGATCCAGCCGTTTGTCAGCGGCGGGGACATGGGCGGGCCCATCGACCGCCTTCAGTTCTGGACCTACAAGCCCGCCTTCTACGGCGATATCGGCGGTCGTGTCCAGAGAGCCACCTCCACCGAGGTCAACGTCCGCGGGCGGGAGTTGCGTCAGACGGGCGAGATCGATCGAATTCCCGCGTCCCAGCGCGCTCCGTGGTAGGCCGCGCGGGGAACAACGATGAGGCTATGGATTGTGCTCTTCCTCTGTCGTGCCGTCTTGGCCGGCGCCGCCCAAGGCGCGGATGACGCTTCGCCTGGGGGGGAACGGAATATGAAACAGCCGATCTACATCTCGTTTACCTTCCACTGGGATTCCGCCGGCCCGCTCCAGAGCGACGAGCCGCGCCCATCCAGCCGCGCGATGAAACGGATGACCGAGTTCCTCGGCAGCCATGGGATTCGCGCGCACTATGGCGTGGTTGGAATCGTGGCGCAGCAATTGGCCGAGGATTACCCGGAAGTCATCGACAGGATGCGCAACTTGAAGATACCTGTCGGCTATCATCCGGGCGCCGGCCATGGTCGCGCTCCGGTTGGCCAGCCCGCGGACACGAGGGGCCTGCCGCCGCGTGAAGCGGTCTCCAATCTGTGGCTCTTTGAGACGCGAGCGCTCTACCCCGCCGATCATCCGCAAGCTGGTCAAGCGATGCCGGGTCAAACGGGTGGCTGGCTCGCGCTGCAAGAAGCCTTTGGCGTCACGCCTCTTCAAACCGACGCTGGCGGACACGGGCCGCTCTATGAAGCGCTCGGCGCGGGCTACGAGATGAGCGTCGGCGAGGTCGGCGCCTACTTGGGAGACACGCTTTCGAGAGGACAGGCCGGCGGCAAGAGGGCCAGTCTTCTGCCGGGCCTTCACGAGGTTCACGTCTATGGCCCCCAAGGCAGAATTCCGCCCACCTACTATGGCAAACGACCGGGCGAAGAGGCCCCCGTGAATGTCGAGATCAAGGAGTGGTTCCGGATTCTGGCCGACAACCTCCCCCGGCGCGAGGCCTTCCAAACAGGCTTCATGTCGCACAGCCGCATCGACTGGGAGCGGTACGAAGACCTGGTCGAATTCCTCCTCAGCCGCCCCGGCGACTTCCGGATCATCGCCCCGGACCCGGAAGGCTGGCAATGGGAGGCGCGCAACAGCCCGCTGGCCTTCTACAAAGAACGCTACGGAGTCAGCTCCCTTCGCGACATGATGGCCGTCGAGCGTCCTGTCGATGAGATCGTCGCCGAGACGCGTCGGCGGGGCGCGCGGAGTGGGCCGTCAGCGGAGGCGGCTGCACAGCGCGTGGAAGCGCGGATCGAGTCGCGAGTCGATTCGCTGGGACGCGCCGCCATCGTTCAGATAGCGGACTCAATCCTGACACAATGGCCCACCTTCACGCACGACGGCGACTTCGGCGGCCCGCCGGCCTGCGCGCGGGCGGACAGCAAGGACATCTGCCTCGCCGACGCCTTCGAGGCCTTGGCCAAATCCATCGCGGTCTTTCGCGCCTCAGGCGCCATGCCCGACACTGTCCCCCTCAGTCGTCTGAGAGGCCCCATCGATTGGCCTCGGTTCGAGTTGAAAGCCGTCCCGCAGCATCACCCCGAGCGGCTGCCGGGCGGCTACTATCCCCACGACATCCCGCGCGAGGCCATGCCGGAGCCGGCCCTCGTTAACGCGCAAGGCCTGCCCCCGTGCGGCGATCGCTTCATCTGGATGCCGACGCACGTCAAGGCCGACGCCGAAGACATGATGGCCGCGGCCGCGACCGTCGTCGACGGCTTGTCAGATCATGTCCCTGGCCGGATCGATGTTTCGCTGTTGTGTTCTAGCGGACTGGGCCGCCCGGCGCGCAAGCGGGCCGTTGCCGTCAATCCGGCCGAGTTACTCTACGGCCTGGCGCAGGAGTTCCGCGCGCTATACGAACGCGGGGCGCCCAACGATGTCGTCCTCGTTTCCATGAAGCTGACGCCCCGCCAGACCTGTCGCCTGATCCTTCCCGACGGCGGCGAGCGCTTCGACACGTTCATTTGGCGCAAGGCCCTCAGCGACGAGGAAATCAATGCCGCGTGGACCGGCGCTCGAACGGAGGAGGAACCGTGATGCGAATCGACGACCAGAGCCGACGCCATTTTTTCGGTCAAATGGCCGCCCTCGGCATGGGCGTAGGCGCCGCCCTGCTGCCCGCCAGACAGCCGGGCGCGCAGGAGACCCGGCCACGCGGCGCCGCCGACGGCGCGCCCGCGTCCCGTCCCGGCCTGGAGAGAAAGCCGATCGGGAATCCGGACGTTCCCCTGGAGGTCCTGTTGCTGGGAACGGGCAGCCCCGGCATCGTGGCCGGCGAAGCGCGCGGCGGCGCGTGCGAGATCGTATTTGTGTATGGAGAGCCGCTGCTGTTCGATCTCGGCCACCTGGCGCTTCACAACCTGACCGTGGCCGGAATCCACCCCAACGACATCCGCCATCTCTTCTTCACCCATACGTATCACTACGACCACTTCTGCGACTTCGACGGCTTTGCTCAGATTCGCGCGCTCGGCCCGGAGCCGCGCCCCGGACAACGGCCGGCGCTCCCCCGCGCAAGGGGCGGGGAGCCGCTTCAGGTCTACGGGCCGGCCGACACCGCCGACCGGATCGACCTCCTTCTGCGCCAGGTCTACGCCGAAGATATTCGGGCACAGAACCTGCTGCGGCGCAACGGAGTCCAGACGCACGCGGCGGACGAGGGCGTGGCGCTGGAGGGCGAGGGGTGGAGAGTGCTCAGCACGCACGTCAAGCACGGGCCCAACGCGCTGGGTTACCGCATTGACATCGTCTCCCAGGGCGGCGCCGTGGAGAAGTCCGTGGCGATCTCGGGCGACGTCGCCGCGCCGGCCGAAGACGGCTCCGG
>JAPLSS010000949.1 GCA_026398515.1 Candidatus Sumerlaeota bacterium
CTTTAAGTCCTTGAGGTCCTTGAGGTCCTTTGAGCTCAGGAGAGACCATCGATGTCGGAATTGCGGAAGAAGATCGAACAAGCGGTCGAGGCCATTCGCTCGCGGCGCGACATCCGCCCGCGCGTGGGGATCATCTGCGGCACGGGCATGGGCGCCCTGGCCGAAAAGGTCGAGAGCCGCACGATCATACGCTATGACGACATCCCGCACTTCCCGATCTCGACCGTGGAAAGCCACCATGGCAACCTGGTGCTAGGGACGCTGTCGGGCCGGCCGGTCTTCGTCATGCAGGGGCGCTTTCATTATTATGAAGGCTACTCGATGGAGCAGGTCACGTTCCCCGTGCGGGTGATGAAGGCGATGGGCTGCGAGGCGATGATCGTCATGAACGCCACCGGGAGCATGAATCCCTTCATCCGCAAGGGGTCGCTGGTTCTGCTGCACGACCACATCAACATGATGGGGCAGAACCCGCTCGTCGGACCGAACGACGAGTCGCTCGGTCCGCGGTTCCCGGACATGTCCGAACCCTACAGCCGGCGGCTGATCGCGCTGGCGGAAGACGTGGCCCTGAAAATGGGCATTCCGACGTTTCGGGGGGTGTGCATCGCGGTCACCGGGCCGAACCTGGAGACGGCGGCCGAATACCGGGCGTTTCGACTGCTGGGCGCCGACGTGGTGAGCATGTCGACAATTCCCGAGGTGATTGTCGCCAATCACGCGGGGATGAAGGTCCTCGGCATATCGACCGTGACCGACGAGTGCTATCCTGACAGCCTGAAGCCGGCCGACATCGGCGAGATCATCGCCACGGCGCAGGCGGCGGAACCGAAACTGGACGTGTTGACGCGCGGAGTTCTGGCGCGTCTCGATGAGGGGCTGTAAGTTCGAAGGCCCAAGGAAAGCGCAATCATGGCCAAAGACAAACAAACCGGCGCGGAGGGCGGGGTGGACTACCGCTCGACGCTTAACCTGCCGGCGACCAATTTTCCGATGAAGGCCAATTTGCCCGTGCGCGAGCCGGAGCGGCTGAAGCGCTGGCAGGGGACGAGTCTTTCGGATCGCATTCTGGAAAAGCGGCGCGGCGCGCCGAAGTGGGTGTTGCACGACGGGCCGCCGTACGCCAACGGCGACATCCACCTGGGCCACGCGCTGAACAAGTCGCTCAAGGACATCCTGGTTCGCTACAAGTCGATGAAGGGCTTCTACGTGAAATACGTGCCCGGATTCGACTGCCACGGCCTGCCGATCGAGCAGAAGGCGCTGGAGAGTTTGGGCGCCAAGGTTAAGGAGAAGTCGCCGCTCGAAATCCGGCGCCTGTGCCACCAGTTTGCCACCAAATACATCGGCCTGCAGTCGGGCCAGTTCCAGCGGCTCGGGGTCGGCGGCCAATGGAAGACGCCGTACCTGACGCTCGATCCGAAGGTCGAGGCGCGGGCCTTGCGGTTGTTTCGCGACATCGTCGCCGGCGGCTATGTCTACAAGGGATTCCGTCCGGTCTACTGGGACCCGATCTTCCAGACCGCGCTGGCCGAAGCGGAGATCGAATACGAGGAGCACGTGTCGCCGTCGATCTACGTGCGCTTCCCCTGCCTCGACCCGGAGAAGAACGAGGTCCTTCGGCCGCACGCGCCGATCAACTTTGTGATCTGGACGACGACGCCGTGGACGTTGCCGGGGAACCTGGCCGTGTGCCTGCACCCGGATTTCACCTATGTGGTGGCGGAAGTCGCGGGCGGCGAACGCGTGGTCGCGGCGGAAGAGCTGCTTCAGAGTTTCTGCACGGATGCCAAGTTGGGCGAGCCGAAGGTCCTGGCCAAATGCAAGGGCCGCGACCTCGAAGGGCTGCATTGCTCGCACCCGTTGCTTGAGAAGCAGTCGCTCGTCATCCTCGGCGAGCACGTCACGCTGGAGCAGGGCACGGGCTGCGTCCACACCGCGCCGGGCCACGGCGCCGAAGACTTTGACGTCTGCAAGAAATACGGCATCGAGCCGTTCCAGCCGGTCGACGAGGCGGGGCGCTTCACGGAACTATACCCGCCGATGCAGGGCGTGCAGGTGTGGGAAGCCAACCAGACGATCATCGGCGAGTTGACGGCGCGCGGGTTGCTGGCGCACGTCGGCAAAATCACGCACCAGTATCCCTACTCGTGGCGCAGCCACCGGCCGATCATCGTGCGGGCGACGGAGCAGTGGTTCCTCGCGCTGGAACACAAGGGGCTCCGCCAGAAATGCCTGGAGGCGATCCAGAACAGCGTGCAGTGGATTCCCAAGTGGGGCGAGGCGCGCATCTACAACATGGTCGCCGCGCGGCCGGATTGGTGCCTGTCGCGCCAGCGGGCCTGGGGCATGCCGATCCCGTCGCTCCATTCCAAGGGCGCGGGCAAATCGATCCTGGCGCTCGAAGTGATCGACCGCTTCATCGAATACGTCGAAAAGGAAGGCACCGACTGCTGGTATCGCCGCCCGCTGGAGGATTTCCTGCCCGAGGGGTTCCAGTGCCCTGAGAGCGGCGGGACGGAGTTCGAGAAGGAATACGACATCCTGGACGTGTGGTTCGATTCCGGAGCCACGCATGCCTCGATCCTCGAAGCCGATCCGGATCTGGCTTCGCCCGCCGATCTCTATCTCGAAGGAAGCGACCAGCACCGCGGTTGGTTTCACTCGTCGCTCTTGGCGAGCATGGCCGGGCGCGGGCGGCCCCCGTACCGCGCGGTGCTGACCCACGGCTTCCTGCTCGACGAGAAGGGCGAGGCGATGAGCAAGTCGAAGGGCAACGTCATTTCGCCCCTCGACCTGATGAAACACATGGGCGCCGACGTGCTGCGGCTGTGGGTGGCCTCGGAGGACTATCGCGGCGACATCCGCGCCTCGAAGGAGATCTTCGAGCGCGTGTCGGAGGCTTACCGGCGCATCCGCAACACCTTTCGCTTCCTGCTGGGCAATTTGGCGGACTTCGACGAGACGCGGGCGGCGGCCGACGGCGAGTTGGACGAGATCGACCGCTGGGCGCTGGCGCGGCTGGATCAACTGGTCGAACGCGTCGGGCAGGCGTACGAGCAATACGAGTTCCACCGCGTTTATCACTTGACCCATTCGTTCTGCGTGGAAATGAGCGCGGCGTACCTTGACGTGATCAAGGACCGCCTCTACTGTTCGGCGCCGGCGGACCGGACGCGGCGGGCGGCGCAGACGGCCATGCGGGAAATGCTTTCGGCGCTGGCCCGGTTGCTCGCGCCGATCATCCCGTTCACCGCCGACGAAGTGTGGGAGGCGGCGTATGGCGGGGGCGAAAGCGTGCATCTCGCCGACTTTCCCGCGCCGGGCGGGAGGGCGGCCGACGAGGCGTTCCTGCAGCGGTGGGAGCGGTTTGCGGCGTTGCGCGAGATCGTGGCGCGCAAGCTCGAAGAGGCGCGCCGCGAGAAGAAGATCGGCGCGTCGCTGGAGGCCGCGGTGGCGTTGCGCGTGAAGACGCCCGCGCTGTACGAGGTCTTGGCGCTGGACGCCGATCTGCTGCGCCAGTTGTTCATCGTATCCAGCTGCAAGGTTGAACGGGCGCCGAGCGCGGCCGGCGCGGAAACGCTCGAGGAGCAGGTGGAGGCGGAGATTCGCCTGGCCGACGGGGCCAAGTGCGAACGGTGCTGGAATTGGACGAAAGAAGTGGGGCAGAACGCCGAGCACCCGGCTCTGTGCGTCCGTTGCGCCGACGTCGTGGAACGGTTGAATCGATGATGGGACTCCCGCGAGGCGCATTCCTTGCGGCATTGGTTGGGGCGGCGCCGATGAGGAGGTGTTGAGAGATGGATGCGGTGGAAGTGCGGCAAATTTTGGCCAAAGACGGCGAAGTCCTTGTCACGGGTCTGCCTTACAAGAAGGGACAGTCCGTCCAAGTCATCGTAATCCCTCAGGCGGCGACGGTTTTGCCGCGCGCCCATTTGACCGTTGGGCGATTCCGCCGGTCGGGGCTGATCGGCTTATGGGAAGACCGCGTCGACATTGGCGACAGTTCCGCTTATGCCCGCGAGCTGCGAGAACTGGCCCAGAAGCGCGGAGGCAGGGGCCATGATCCTGCTTGACAGCGATGTGCTGATCGACTTGCTGCGCAAGCATCCTCCGGCGATTGCATGGTTTGACACGTTGCGGGAGGACGAGGAACTGGCGGCGCCGGGATATGTCGCGATGGAGTTGATCCAGGGTTGTCGGAATAGAGCGGAGCAAGATAAAGTGGAGCGTGAACTGGGGGCTTACAGAGTGGTTTGGCCATCGCCAACAGACTGTGACCAGGCGCTGGAGATGTTTGCGGAGCATCGCTTGAGTCACAACGCGGGGCTGCTTGATGCGCTTATAGGCCAAACCGCTGCCGCGATGGACGTGCCATTGCACACATTCAATCAGAGACACTATGCGTTCATCCCAGGAGTGCGAACCATCCAGCCGTACGAGAAGAGCGGTTGATTCGACTGGCGCCTTAGCCGCCGGATTGCGACAGGCGTGGGAGAACCGTTGAGCTAGACGCTTATCATACCCGCGAGCCCGACTTTGGCGAAGGGCTGAGCGAAGGAGGACGCCACCCATGGCAAAGAAGGATGCAAGACAGCCGGCCACGAAGGCTGGCGCGAAGGCCGCGCCGAAGAAGTCCGCGGCCTCCAGGAAAACTGCCACGAAAGCGGCGCCCAAAGCGGTCCCTCCGGCCCGGAAGGCGCCGCGGAAGAAGGCCGCGCCGGCCGCGAAGCCCGTGGAGAAGACGCCCGTGGCGAAGAAGGCCGCGCCGAA
>JAPLSS010000804.1 GCA_026398515.1 Candidatus Sumerlaeota bacterium
CGGTATGACGAAGCGCTCAAGAAGTTCGAGGAAGCCAAGGCCCTGGCGCCCGACGACTCCTCCCTGCTGCTCGACGCGCATATCAGCCGCGCGCGCCTGGCGCTGGAGGCCGAGGGAAGCCGGGAGGTGGCGCAGGCCGCGGCCGCGTCCAATTCGGCGGGATCCGCGTCGGCTTCCTCCGCGCCGATGTCTGCCATGTCTGCCGCGCCGCCCATTCCCGAGGCGGAAAAAGCAAATCGACTCAACCAACTCTATGAAGAGGGGTTCAGTCTGTACGAGGGCGGAGATCTCAAGGGCGCCCGCGCCAAGATGGACGAGGCCCTGCTCATTGATCCGACGTTCGAGAAGGCCAAGACCTTCCTGGATTCCACCAACGAGGAGTGGGCGCGCCAGACCAAGGACCAGGCGGTGGTGGCCGCCGTGGCTTCGCGCGAAGCCGCCGGCGAAGCCAAGCTGAAAGAGCTGGTCACCATTGAAACCAAGAACCCGGTCCCGCTGGGCGACTTCATGGCCAGCCTGTCCCTGGCCACCGGCATCAACTTCGCGTTGGCCGACGGCACGGACATCAAGGTCACCGGCAAGTTCACCGACGAGCCGCTGGAGAACATCCTGAACACCGTGCTGACGCCCATGGGGCTGAAGTGGACCCGCGAGAAGGGCGACATCATCACCGTCAAGGCCGACCTTCAGCCGCGCACCTTCCAACTGAGCGGCGACAGCGTTGGCAACGTGCGCGTCCTGCTGGAAAGCAAGCAACTGGCGAACCTGCTGTGGCCGCCCGACGGCATGCCGAAACTGAAGGGCCAGGAACTGACGCTGGACGACCGGGCCAACCTGCTGGTGGCCACCGACAGCAAGCAGAACCTGGAGAAGCTGGCCAGCCTGCTGGACAATCTGAAGGCGGTCGGACCGAGCGAACTGATCACCCGGATGTACGAGGTGCCGGAAGACAAGGCCCAGAAGACGAAGACGCTGCTGGAGACCGTGCTCAACGCCGAAGGGCCGGCGCCGTACGACCTGGAGCGCAAGATCCTGGCCGACGGCGGAACGCTGATCGTGCGCGCGATTCCGGACGACATTCAGAAGATCGAGGATCTACTGCAGTCGGAGAACCTCATCGGCAAGATCTACTCGCGCGACCTGAAGCTGCAAACCTTCAACCTGATTCCCAAGGAGTCGCTGCGGGCCAACGAGGAGCTGATGCGGGCGTTCTTCGAGCGCGTCGTGGAGCAGATCGAAACCTTCCTGTATGCCAGGGACGGCCGGATGAAGGCCGCCGCCGAGGGGCGGAAACTGTGGAAGGACGAGAACAGTTACCAGATCACCATCACCGACTATCCGGAAAATCTGGCGCACGTGGGCGACTTCGTGAACTCGCTCGAGCAGCTGGAGCGCCAGATGCTGTTCAAGGTCATCTACCTGAAGTACGCGCTGTCGGACACCATGCGGGACAATCTGGTCCAGTTCTTTGGCTTGGCGGCCGCGCAAGCGGCCGGGGCGCCGACCGGCCCGCAGTACCAGGTGACGAGGACCCTGCGCGTGGATTCCGACTACACGTTCAACCAGAACCTGACGGTGCGGGTGCGGCGCGTCAACGAGAACAACGCGGCAGACCCCAACGACGACTCGGTGGAGTTGATCGTGCGGACGCCGACGCGCTCGGAGTCCATCACGTTGCGCAAGTACGAGTCGCAGTTCATCGACGACTACGAAATCGTGGCCGAGGACATCCGCCCGTCCGGCGTGCCGGGCGAGGGGCGCGCCGACCTGCAATTCCGCTTCATTCCGCCGCCGGGCCAGGCCGGAGCGGCGGCGGCCCCCGTGGGCGCGCCGGGGGCGGCGCCGGCGATCACCGCCGCCG
>JAPLSS010000900.1 GCA_026398515.1 Candidatus Sumerlaeota bacterium
GAGGTGCAGTTCCTGGGAGCGCCGGCGTCCTCGCCGGCTCCTTCGCATTCGATCATTCCCTGGGGGACATAGCCGGCGAGGACGCCGGCGCTCCCAGGAACCGCAATCCATAGGAACGAAGCTACTCTGCGGGATGCACCCTTGCGTCGACCGGACGCGCAAAATCGCTTGCGCGTCCGCGCGGCTTTGGGCATCTTCGAGTTCGGGGTCTCCCTGCATTTCCGCAACAACGCCCAAAGAGGAGGCGCTTCGATGGGATCGAAGAAATACGCGGTTGGCATTGACTTTGGAACGGAATCCGGGCGCGCCGTGATCGTGGACATCGCGAACGGCGAAATCGTCGGCACGGCGGTGCACCAATACGCCGACGGCGTGATCGACGCCGTGCTGCCCGACAAGAAGACCAAGTTGGGGTCGGACTGGGCGCTGCAGAACCCGATGGATTACGTCGAGTCGCTGAAGCGCGCCGTGCCCGAGGCGCTGAAGCAATCGGGCGTGGCGGCGGAGGACGTGATCGGCGTGGGCATCGACTTCACCGCCTGCACGATGCTGCCGACGAAAGCCGACGGGACGCCGCTAAGCGCGCTGCCCGAGTTCCAGAGCGTCCCCAACGCGTGGGTGAAACTGTGGAAGCACCACGCCGCGCAGCCTGAAGCCAACCGCATTAACGAAGTCGGCGCGCGCCGCAGCGAGGCGTTCGTCCGCAATTACGGCGGCAAGTACTCGAGCGAATGGTTTTTCTCCAAGGCGCTGCAAACGTTCGACGAGGCGCCGGAGGTTTTCCGCGCCGCCGACCGGTTCCTCGAAGGCGCCGACTGGATCGTCTGGCAGATGACCGGCGTGGAGAAGCGCAACGAGTGCACCGCCGGCTACAAGGCGATGTGGTTCAAGGGCGAGGGCGGCTATCCGTCGAGGGAGTTTTTCCACGAACTGGCGCCGGGGTTCGAGGCGGTTCTCAATAAGGTCGCGCATGAACTCCATCCGTTGGGCGGCAAAGCCGGAGGGCTGACGCCGCAAGCCGCGAAGTGGACGGGCCTGAAGCCCGGGACGGCGGTGGCCATCGCCAACGTCGACGCGCACGTGGCGGTGCCGGCGGCGACCGTCGTCGGCCCGGGCAAGATGGTCATGATCATGGGCACGTCGATCTGCCACATGCTCCTGGATAAGAAGAAGGAGATGGTCGAGGGGATGTGCGGCGTGGTGCAGGACGGCATCATCCCCGGCCTGTGGGGCTACGAGGCGGGGCAGTCGGGCGTCGGCGACATCTTCGCCTGGTTCACGCGCAGCGCCTGTCCGGGCTATATCAGCGACGAGGCGAAGCAGCGCGGCTTGAGCGTCCACGACGTGCTGGCCGAGAAGGCGTCGAAACTGCGTCCGGGCGAAAGCGGCCTGCTGGCGCTGGATTGGTGGAACGGCAACCGGTCGATCCTGGTCGACGCCGACCTGACGGGCCTCCTTCTGGGGGCGAATCTGGCCACGCCGCCGGAGCACATCTACCGCGCACTGATCGAAGCCACCGCATTCGGAACTTATAAAATTATCAAGGCGTTCACCGACAAGGGCATCGCCATCGACGAGCTCTATGCCTGCGGCGGCCTGCCCGAGCGCAACGAGATGTTGATGCAGATCTACAGCGACGTGGCCGGACGCGAGATCAAGGTGGCCGCTTCGCCGCAGACGCCGGCGCTGGGGGCGGCCATGCACGGCGCGGTGACGGCGGGGGCGAAGGCGGGCGGCTACGCGACGATTCAGGACGCGGCGGCGAAGATGGCGCGCGTGCGCGAGGAATCCTACAAGCCGAACGCCAAGGCGCACGCGGTGTACGAGAAGTTGTTTGCGGAATACGAGGTTTTGCACGATTATTTCGGCCGGGGCGCGAATGACGTGATGAAGCGCCTGAAGCGGTTGCGCGAGGAAGCGCGCGGGGCGGCATAAGGAGCGGAGGAAGGGCATAGTGGACGAGGTGGACATGGTGGACGCAGTGGCCGAGGTGGACCTTGACTGGATCGTCGGCACGATCGTGAAGCGGTTCTCGCCGAAGCGCGTCGTGTTGTTCGGCAGTCGGGCGCGGGGAGAAGCCGCTCCGGACTCGGACGTGGACTTATTCGTGGAGATGGATAGCGACAAACGTCCCGTGGAGCGGGCTATCGAAGTCGATTCCGTATTTGGCCTTCGGAGCTGGTCAATGGACTTGGTCGTCTATACGCCCGCCGAGGTGGAGAAACTTCGCAACGTGAGAGGAACGTTGCTCTCCGTCATCGAAAGCGAAGGAAAGGTCCTCTATGAGCGCTCCTGAGTCTAATGTCGACGCATGGGTGCGGAAGGCTCTGCACGACGTTCTCAATATCGAGAACAACCTTGCCGCGCGGGAAGTGCCTTGGGATACCGTGTGCTTTCATGCCCAACAGGCGGCGGAAAAACTCCTGAAGGGATTTCTCGTGTTTCGGGGCGAGGCGAGGCCCCGAACCCACGATTTGCTCGACCTCTTGGCTCTTTGTGTTCGATACGACCCCGAGCTGGCTGGTTTGGAGGACGATTGCCGCCGATTGACCCATTATGCGGTGGACTCGCGGTATCCGGACCACGACCTTGAACCGGAAGAGCGCGAGGGACGCGAGATGGTGGAGGCGTGTCGCCGGGTTCAGGACGCGATCCTGCGGCGCATTCCGCCAGAGGTCGGGCACGGCTGACGAAGTGGACATCGTGGACGGGATAGACCTGATGGACGATGTGGGCCGAGGGCGGATCGTCCCGTCCAGTTTCTTTGAGTTCTTTGCGTTCCTTGCGGACATTACTCTTGCTTCCAAGGTTCCTGCTGCCTGGTGAAAATCGGCGCGTTCATTCCGAAACACGAAGCCTTCAGCATGCGGGTCTACCGCGGGAACGTCAGCCGCGAGTTGCAAGCGTTCGGCGTTG
>JAPLSS010000382.1 GCA_026398515.1 Candidatus Sumerlaeota bacterium
GGCAAATCCCGGGAGAACGCGCGAATCCTGCGGCATTTCCGGCAGAATTTCCCGCCCGGCGAAGCGGAGATCCTGTCGTTCTTGCCCTCGCCGGCCGACATCATCCGCCACGCGCACGTGGCCGTGTCGTGCTCGGAATTGGAAGGCCTGCCGCAAAGCATTCTCGAATACATGGAAATCGGCGTGCCCGTCGTGTGCTCCGACATCCCGGCCCATCGCCAGCTCATCGACGAGGAAGAGACCGGACTGCTGTTTCCCGTCGGCAATCAGGCGGCCATGCTGACCCAGATCCATCGGGTCTTGAACGACGAGACGCTCCGCCAGAAACTGATCCGCCAGGCGCGCGAGGCCATCGCCTACCGGCGCTGGGCGAACACCGCCGCGCATTTGATGGACGCCTATCGGCGGGCGATGGAGAGGGTGGAACGTTGAAAGGACGCAACTTGGCGCGGCCAAAGCCAAAGACGGCAGGCTTTTTTCCAAAATCTTGCGCAAAAAGCGCAAGATTTCGGGAAAATGGGCCTATAGGACCTATTAGACCTATAGGCCGCACTGCAAACCCGCCGCGGAGCAGCAACGCCCATGCCTGAAACCGACGAACTGCGCCTGCGGCTGACCGCCGACTTCCATGCCGCTATCGAAGATGGGGATGGGGCGGCGGTCGCCGAGTTGCTCGACGCGCATCCGGAGTTGGCCGACGCCGCGGATGCGCTGGGCGATACGGCGCTGCACAAAGCGGCGTGGGTGGCCGATCCGTCGATTCTCCTCCATCTTCTGCGCTGCGGCGCGCGCGCGGACGCGGCGGGCCAGGCCGGCGAGACGCCCTTGCACACGGCGGCCAAACGCGGCTCTCTCCTCGCGACGCAGTTGCTCGTTTCCTTCGGCGCCGATGCGCAGGCGCGCGACGACACGGGCGCGACGCCTCTGCACGAGGCGGAGTGGTCCGCGCCGCTGGACGTCGTGGAGTTCCTGCTGTGCAAGGGCGCCGACCCCAACTCCGCGGATCGGGTCGGCGAGACTCCGCTGCACCGCGCGGCGTCCCGCGGCGATCTGACGGTGATGGAGCTGCTTCTGGCCGCCGGCGCGGATGTCAATGCCAAGGAGTCGGCGCGCGGCCAGACGCCGCTGCACCTCTGCGCCATTGGCGGGTTCGTCGAGGGAGCGCAGCTGCTGCTCGACCGCGGCGCCGAGGTCAACGCCTGGGACGATTCGGCGTCCACGGCGCTTCACGAAGCCGCGCGATTCGCTCCGGCGGCTCTCATCGAACTGCTGAGGCGCGCCGGCGCCGAGGTCGACGCGGTGGAAACCCGGCGGGGCCGCACGCCGTTGCACGTGGCGGTTTCGGCCGGCCAGGCGCCGGCGGTGGAGGCGCTGTTGAAGGGCGGCGCGGACTCGCGGAAAAAGGATCGCGCCGGGAAGACCGCGCTGGATTTGGCCAAAGAGAGCGCCGCCGCCACGAAGGATCATGGCCGACGGAAGATCGTCGCCCTGTTGCAGAAGGGCTTATAGGACTTATAAGACCTATCAGTCCTGTCAATCCTATTCGACCTAGATGGCCCACTCGTGAGACCAGCATGCCCTTGAAGGTTTTCTATCTCCTGGCCGATCCCGACCTGTCCTTCACGGATTCGAAGGAACTCGAGGGCGCGCGCGCGCGCGCCACCGTTGAAGCGCTCTGCCGCGAGGGGCATCGCGTGACGGTCTTCTGCATGCGCCGGGGCGCGGGGGGCGACCCGATCGAAAGCCGCTGCCCGATCCTGAAGCCCCGCGAAGGCCGGGCCAGGCGCTGGGTGATGCGCAACTTCATCCATCCCGGGAAGGACGGACAGCCGCTGCTGCGCCGGCGCCTGGGCGAAGCCGCCTTGGAGTGGAGCGTCTTTTGGGTTTGTCTGATCCTCGGCGCGGCGTTGTTCCTGCCCGCCGTGGAGGCCTGGCGCTCGCGCCAGCCCGTCGACCTGCTCATGGCGCTGTTCGGCCTGGCGTTGATCATCGCGGCCCATCCGCTGATGCGGCGCGTGCGCAAGCTCTTTGTCATCCGCCGAAAACGTTTGAAGGCGGAAGGAGCCCAGGAGGACACGCCCGAGACCCCGCCCGCCCCGTGGCTCCTGGGGCTGGCCAATCTTCTTTATCAGCGGGATCTCCGGCGCGCCGTCGACGCGGAGATTCGCGCGCATGGCGCGCCGGATCTGCTGTGGGCGCGCCATGCCCGCTTCGCCTATGCGTTTCATTCCATCGCGCGAAAGCGCGATTTGCCGTTGATTCTGGAAATCCGCGAGACTCTCCTTCGGCCATCGGACGAGGAGACGCCTCAGCCGTTGCGCCGCCTGGCGGGACGGATCGAGCGGCGGAACCTCGCGCGGGCCGATCTGGTTCTGGCGCTCTCGGACGCGGTGGCGCGAGAAGCGGCGAAGGAAGGCGCGCGTCCCGAAGCCGTGACGGTGTCGCCCGACGCCGTCGATTTCGACGCCTTTCGCTGGGCGCGCCTGAATCCGCGCCGCCTGGCGCCGGGGCAGGGACGGTTCGTGGTCGGACTGGCGTGCGGGTTCGAATGGCGCCATGGCATGGACTTGCTGATCGAGGCGGCGACGCTCCTGCGGCCCCGAATTCCCAATCTCCTCGTGTGGCTCGTCGGCGCCGGCCCCGAATCCGCCGCCATCTCCAATCTGGTCGCCGCCAAAGGCCTGCAGGACCTTGTGCGGCTGGAGGGCCGAGCCGACACAGATCACAAGGCGCTCCTTCTCGGCCAATTTGATGTGGCGGCGGCGCCGTTCTCCGGTGTTCTCGCGGGCTGCGCTCCCCCGTCGGTCGTGTGGGAATACATGGCGGCGCAACGGCCGATCGTCTGCGCCGACACGG
>JAPLSS010000189.1 GCA_026398515.1 Candidatus Sumerlaeota bacterium
CGGCTCGTGGCACAGACGGTCTTGTCTGTGCCACGAGCCGCGCCTTCACTTGCCGCCAGGTTGCATGTCGCAATACGGTCCGACTTGCTCACCTGCGCCGGTTTCGGCCTCTTCGATCCACGAATAGATCACCCGCGCGCCGCCGACCCGTTGCCGCGCGGCCTGCGGGTTGAGTCGAGCGGGGTGGCTCTCCAAATCCAGAACCTGCTCGACGAAAGCGCACGAATTCGGTAACGTGACTCCTCAATTTCCAGAAGCAAGAGAAGGAGGACTCTCCCATGCTTCCCGAGGGAGCCGCTCGTGGGATCTCTTTGGCCTTCGTCTGCATTGCTTTCCTTTCCCCCCTTGCGGCGGAGGACTACCATGCTCCCGTCCTTCTGACTCCGGAGGAATTGGGAAAGGCCGACCCCAAAGAGCTCTACGCCGTTTATGGCGGCGATCCCGGCCTGAATCGCGTGGAGATTCACGGCTACATCAGGATTTCCAAGGACTTGCCTCTCAAGGACCGCATGCAAACATTCGCTGATCTGGTTTGGGGCGAGGGGCACTTGGATGTGCAAGAGATCGAGGAGGCAAACGGTCGCCGAATTGCCACAGTTGAGATGATCGACAGGAACCCCACTTCACGCGGCGACGCCAGCCACTTCTTCTGGTACCGGCATTTCCAGGGCAGCACGGGCATCACTTACAGATGCCTAACAGAGGAATTCGCTCAAGACGCTGTCGAAGGCGATTGGGCGGATGAGGTCCGCTTCGTTTGCAGGGAATTTCTCGGCGATCACACCGATGGTTTCGATAGGTGTTCTGTCCGACACGGTTGGAAGGTTGCGGATACCGACCCTATGGAGCGGTTGGCCCTTCCATTGCGCATTCCTCAAAGCGTACTAAGCCGTTGGCTGAACTCGTCGTATTCGTGGACCTCATATGCGGATTACGCGACTTCCTCTGTTGTGGCCGGAAAAGGTCTCATCCTGGGACATCGATTGGAATTGTGGTCGGCCCCGGATAATGGAACGGAGAAATTTCTCCGCGCCACGAGATGCCGGAGCAACGAGCAACCCGAGTGGATCGAGTTTGACCACCACGTGGAGAACTGGCACGGGGAGAAAGGCGCCCTGAAACTCGCCATCTTCGAAACCAATTGCCGAGTGGACGATCTGTGGCCGCCGCATCGCCGTGATCGTGTCCTGTACATTCCGCCTGGGTTTCATTTCCAATTCATCGCCAGCTTCACCCTTGCCTCGAAATGGGATGAATCCTTTGTGAACCCCGACGCGAAGCCCGAGCAGCGCGAGCCTCGCCAGCTTCCCATCCCCCACACGCTCCTGGTGAAGGAAAGACGATTCTCCGATTTCACACCGACGGAAATGCTCGTGGGCCGCAATATGTCCTTGGGATACCAGCTGAATCTGGCCGAACGCGGCGAGAACCGATTGCCTCTATGGCATCCCCAATCGGCCGAGGACCTTCTGAACGCCCGCCCCGACTTGGAAGCGATGCGCGATGAATTCGCGGACGGACCCTCGACGGGTTCACTAACGCTGGAGATCTTCGAGAGCAACTTGCGGAACGTCAGCCGCTACACGTCGGTCAGCCGCGAAGAAGACGAAGTCCGAAATTCGCTCACAGTCATTCCGCTGGAGAAGAGATAGCCGATTTTAGCGACCGTATTGATTCGCTCTAACATAGGGTCCGAGGCACGATCCGCGATCGGTCGTTGAGGGACGGTCGTACTCCCCGAAGGGGAACAATATGAATAGCCGTAGGCGCCAGCCTACGGAACCGCGGCCACAGTGAAATCGACCCTGGAGGGGTCGAATAGCGCCGACAGCCCGTGTTCAACCCCTTCAGGGTTGAGCGTCCATCTCGACGCTTCCGTGGGCTGGCGCCCACGGCTATTCATATAATTCCCCTTCGGGGAATGCCGATGGGAGTTCCAGGGATTCATCTTCGGGGAGTGCCGATGTGGCTACCAAGGATCCATCTATCCGCGCCGTCCGGTCCCCTAATCAGTCCCATTCGGGGCAGCATTTACGATGCTTCACGACACTCGGCCGCCGATTCTCGGGACAGCCTCATTGGCCTTCGGGAATTATTTTGCGGTAAGGTCCGACTTGCTCTCCTGCGCCGATCTCCGCTTCTTCGATCCACGAATAGACGATTCGCGCGCGGGCGCCGATTGTGGACGAGCGAATCTCCGTCCCGGGGCCGATTTGAGCGCCGTCGCCGATGGCGCTGGCGCCGCGGACGGCGCTGAAGGGATGGACGATCACGTCGCGTCCGAAGCGGGCCGCGCGGTCGATAAAGGTGGTCTCCGGATCGACGACGCTGACGCCGGCATCCATCGCCTCATCCAGCCAGCGCAGGCGCAACAGGCGGTCGGCCTCGGCCAGCTGCTTGCGCGAATTGATGCCGACGACCTCTGTCGAGTCGCCGGCCACGACGCCTTCGATCGGCCGCCCCTGGCGCGCGAGAATCTCGACGATGTCGGTCAGATAGTATTCGCCCTGGGCGTTGTCGTTCTTCACCTCGCCGAGCGCGTCGAAGAGCGCGCGGCAATCGACGCAGTAGACCCCGGTGTTAATCTCATGAACGGCCGCCTCGTCCGCGGTCGTGTCCTTCTGCTCGACGATCCGCAGGACGCGCCCAGCCTCGTCGCGGATGACGCGCCCGTAGCCGAACGGATCGTCCATGCGCGTGGCCAGCACGACTCCCGAGACGTCGCCGCGCCGTTCGTGCTGGGTTAGTTCACGCAACGTCTCCGCCCGGATGAGAGGCGTGTCGCCGCAGACGATCAACACGTCGCCGCGGAAGTCCTTCAACGCCTCGCGGGCCTGCGACACCGCGTGGCCGGTCCCGAGCCGCTCGGGCTGGTCGATGCAGACCGCGCGCGCCCCAACGTGTTCCCGCACCAGCTCGCCGCGGTGGCCGACGATGGCGTAGACCCGCTTCGCGCCCGCCTGCTCCAGCGCGTCCAGCACGTGATCGATCATCGGCCGCCCGCACACGGGATGCAGCACCTTCGGCAGGTCCGACTTCATTCGTTTGCCCAGCCCGGCGGCCAGCGCGACGGCGACGAGGTCACGGTTCATGGGAACGAGCGTTCTCCGCGGCGGGATGTTGGATTCAGGGACGACAGCGACGGGCCGCAAGCCCTTTCGCCGTCCTTCACCCCTCAGGCTTCCGGCCCGATCCTTCACCTTTTTCCTTTTCCGATGGAAAATCAAGAATCAAGAATCGAAGAGGGCAGGCGAAGACTCGATCCGCGGCAACGCGTCCAAGAGGGTTCGGTGGCCCTTCCGGGAGATCATCTGGCCGACCAACCCGATTCGAAAAGAAACTTCTCCATTGGACGGCGTTCGGCGCGGCGCGCGTCGAGCGTTCTCGATGCCTCTCGCAGACTCCGACGAACGGCGCCTGCGGACCGCTGGGTTTGGAACCAGGCAAACGTTTCGCGAAAACCGGACAAAATACTCTTGACCCGCCAACGAAGGCGCGATCAGCGCATCCGCGAAGCGCGCCCCAATCCGCAAGGCCCATTCAGGCTCGCCGAGGTCCCGAACGTGCCACACAAGCGGACGCCGCAGAAGCGCCCTGGCAAGCAGCGCATACAGGACGGAGTGCAAGCCATTGGCGTGGACAATGTCCGGCTTCTCCTGCCGAATGATTCGATACACGCGAAGGCTGCCGATCGCCCATCGCCGGACAAGCCGCGACAAGGCGATCGGATTACGAGTCTTGTAAAACCGCGGCAGCGGAATCCGGCGGCAGGCCGCGACGCCCGCCCGGCGAAACAGGTCCTCGCACGCGCCGCCGGGGGAGATCAGCAGAAACGAACACGCCTTGCCCGCCAACAGGCGAACCAGCAAGGCCATGCTCTTCTCCGCGCCAAAGACGTGCGCGCTGGCGTTGATGAGGGCGATTTGGACCGGGCTGGATCTCTCCGATTCCATCGAGAGACTCTCGGCTCATGCGTCCATCGGAGACTCGGCCCCGCGCGGCGTCGCCGGCGGGGCGTCCTCGTCCACGAGAGGCGCCTCGCCCGCGAATGTCAAGCCGGAACTCGGAGCCGAGATCTCGGGGGCGGCGCATCTCGGCGCTGCTGCCGACACTCGCATTTCGAGACGACATGTGGGTGACGCTTTCTCCCCTGAAAGGGCGGCATTCAACAGCCCAGAAGTAGCGAAGCGCCACCCTGGGTTCTCCGTCGTCGGGGATATGCCCTGAAAGGGTTTTACAACGCCGCGTGTTGGGTTGTGTTGCGCCTGCGCGGCGTTGTCCAAGCCGAGATCGACTTGGTTTTTGGCTGCGCCAGCGAAAAGCCGATCTGGGCAAGATCGCACGGCGTGGTTCCTGTTGAGTGCAAGAACTGGTGTGATCCGATAGTCCTTCGTCCTTTCAAAGTCCCATCACTCCCCCGGAAAGCCCTCTTTCCTCAGCCGCGCGCCGATGGCCCGCATGACCTTCTCATCCGTGGGATCGATGGAGCCGTCGGGAAGGGGGCCGGTGTTGAGGATCAGATTGGCGCCGGCCGAGCGGGTCATGCGCAGCTTCTCCCAGACCTCGTCTTCGGTCAGGTGTTGCGCGCCCTTGGTGTAGCCCCAGGAGACCGGCGAATGGATCATCGTCGTCGAGATCTCCAGC
>JAPLSS010000113.1 GCA_026398515.1 Candidatus Sumerlaeota bacterium
CGGGGGTGAATCGGTCGAATCGATTATGGATGAGGTTTCGAGCCTCGACATGGACGCCGCGTTCGATACTCCGCCCGGCGGCGGCGTGCCGAAGGAAACCGCCCAACGCCTGATCGATTCGTGGGATGAGATCGAAAAACAGATCCCCGAAGACGCCCTCGCCCGCCGCCGCCAATTCGACTTCTACCACGCCGTGGCCGCTTTCGTCCTCGACCGCAAGGACGAAGCCCGCACGCTTTTCCAGTCGTTCCTGGATCGGTATGGGAAGGAAGAAGCCAAGGACTACCTCGACTCGGCGCGGAAGTATCTGGAACTCCTTACCGCCAATGCGGGATCAGCGCCCGCGGAGTGACTCGATCACCGCTGAAGAAGGACCGACGAAGAGGAGGGCAATCTAGGCGGCAGGCTTCTCGGCCGCGACATCCCACCCAGGAAAGACCAGAACGGCCGGATGGCAGCGCAACGCGCGCGCCAGGGCCTTCGCCCGCTCGACGCCCAGGCGGACACGATCATTTTCAATCGCCGAGAGGGTCGGCTGCGGGATGCCGCTCATCCGGGCGAGCTGGCACTGGCTCAAGTCCTGGAGCTCGCGCAGGATACGAACGGACTCTCCCACGGAAACCTCCACGCGCTTCTTCGCCGGACGGAATTCCCCCATCTACGGCCTCCGATAGTCGTGCGCGGTGAGCGACACGACTTGAAAAACGAGATCCTCAGGCAGGACCCGATAGATCACCCGAAACCGCTGCCCGAGCCGAGAGGATCGGTGGCCCTTCCATTCACCAGAGAGGGCCTCGTCATGGAATCCGGCGATTTGGCGAAGACCAAAAGGGCCGGAGACCTCCGCAATGTCCTTCCACTTTTCGTAACGCTTCAGAATCTCCAGCGGCGCGCTGGCGCACTGCTTGTCAATCCGGCGAGGCTCCTCGACGCGCTACATATCATATTATGTATAGACGACTCGGCGCTTGTCAACCGGGGAGTATGAAAAGCGAACAAATGCGTTGACAGGCTGCTTGTCCCCATGATCACGTCCCTGCGTCATGGCGCAACCCAATTCGTCCTCCGACGCACGTTGATGTTCTCACGCGATGACACTCCCCTTTCCATCGAAAACCCCCTCTGGGGGCGCGAGGGAAGGCGCTGGCGGCGTTCGCGCTGGGTTCGCGCGGGCTGGATCGTGTTCGGCGTCCTTCTCCTCGCCGGCCTAACCTGCCCGTGGTGGGCGCCCGCATTTGCTCCGATGCCGGAGTGGCTTGGCTGGCACTTCCTAGAGGAGCTGGACGAGGCGACAAGAGGTTCCATGAGGAAATTCAATTCTTCCTCTGAAAACCGATCCACCGCGCTGTCGGGAGCCGAAGTCACGGTTGGCGACTACAATGAGACCGGCTGTTGTGCGGTGTATCTCAGTCCCCGGACCACCGAACGGTGGATTGCCGCGCTCCAGAGGAAGGCTAACAGGCAGTTTCTTGGTTATTCCGTGTTCACTACCCCACCCTTTCCATCGGCTATGGAGATCGGCTGCCCTTACATCGTGGACGGAATGGCGTCGTCGGTTGATGGACGCTCTCATCTCCGGCTGATTCGGACGCCCCTTTCCCAGAAAGAAGCCGCCCGTGTCGGCCGATCGCTCGATGCGGAGATTGCTCGTCAGGAGGCAATGCGTCATGCGCCCCAGGCCTTCCCAAATCCGAGCACCCGCCCTACACGTCTCGACGTCGCGAGTCTGGATGAGGGCTCTGGCTGGAACCGGATTGGCGTCATAGAAGATCCCCCACAAAGGTCCATAATCATAACCGCTTGGCTTTCGTGTATTTCTCAGGGCCACCAAATGGGCCTCTGCTTAATCGACAATACGGAGTACAGAGTCGAAACCCAGGACGTGAGCAGAGATGATCTCGGCAAGACGGCAGCCGCTACGGATGTACTCTTGCCGTATCAGAAACTACCTTTGGGCCTGCCCCAAGGCGAGTGTGAGATAAGGTTCTTGTTCATGCCCGTGTCCATGCGAGCAGGGCTCGAAAGCACGGCTTTGGTCTCATCGCTTTTCGATATCCTGAACTGGAGTGGCGTCGCTTGGTTCGGGATGCTTTTTCCTGTTTTGGCTTTGTTGATGGTCGAGCACCGGGTTCGCCGACTGGATTGGGATCAACTCCGCTTGACCTTGCTGACGACCGAAGAACTCGGGCGCGGGATGATCCGGCATCCTCTGGAACTCACCAAAGCGACTGTGAACTTGCTCTATGGGCCGGCGTTGTTGGCGCTCCTCGCCATCCGGATGCGATTCGGAACGATCGGGTATCTGAGAGTGCCCGATCTCGCTTGTGCCTTTGGATTCCTGGGAATCTGGCCGTTCCTCGGTTGGATTTCCGTGAATTCCGGGTTGGTTTGCCGCCGGATCGCGGGCATGGCGCCCGCTATTGTCTCTACAATTTCGTTGGGCTGTGTGTGGGCGGCTTTCGGCCAATGGGAAAAAGGAATCCTTGAATCCTCTCGTCTCTGGAGCTTTCCGTTCCAAAGGGATCTGGTCTGGGGTCTCGCGATCCTGATTCCGCTCAACTTGGCGCTGGTCTGGTGGGCGGTGCGCTGCTACAGGAAGTGCATGCGGATGGCGCTTCCCGCCGCGCAGACTTGAGTTCGTAGTCTCGCCTTCAAACGGTCTTCGGATTGAACCAACCACGGAGCAGCAAAGGCGCGCATGGACGATTCACCGAAAGGGCAATCCATGCCTCATCATTCTCGGTTGATCTGTGATTCATCGTTGCGCGGCGTTCCCAAAACGGCTAAAGACCAGATGGCGGCATAGGTTTTGCCGGATCAACCAATGCAGGGCCGATTTGCGAATTTGCGCAAAACCGATGCCGCCATAGCAGCCGTCACTACGAACTTGGGGGAAGGATGGGAGACGATATGACGCGTGGGCGGCGGTTGGCGTTTCTGTGCTTGTTCTTTGTGTCCGGGGCGTGCGGGTTGATCTATGAAATCGTCTGGAGCCGACTGCTGGTGTTCGTGTTCGGCGGGACGACGTTCGCTATCTCGACGGTCCTCGGCTGTTTCATGAGCGGACTGGCCCTGGGCAGTTGGCTGGCGGGGCGATGGAGCGCGAAAGCCAAGCGCCCCGAACGCCTGTATGGCATCCTGGAGCTATGCATCGGCGTCTATTGCCTGTTCATTCCGTTCCTTCTCGACGCGGCGCTGCCGGCCTACCGCTGGCTGGCGCATCTGTCGGGCGATTCCTTCGCCCTGCTGACCGCGGCCTGCGGCATTCCATCTGGACCGCCGCCGCATTGAACGCCGCCGCGGGTCTCGGCGCCCTGGCGCTGTCCGTCCGCCCCGCCGCCGGCCAAGGCCGCCAAGCCGAAAGCCCCGACGGAAGTCCGACAGGTCCACTTCGTCCACCCCGTCCATCGCGTCTATCCGCCCTCTCCCCTTCCACGCTGCTTCTCCTCTATGGCCTCTCCGGCTTCGCCGCCATGGCGTACCAGGTGGCCTGGACCCGCGCCTTGATCCTGTCGATGGGTTCTTCGACCTACGCCTTCTCGACCATCGTCGCCTGCTACATCTTCGGCTTGGCGCTGGGCAGTCTGGCGATGGCGCCGCTGGCCGACCGGTTGAAAAGCCCGCTGCGGGCGGCCGGCTGGCTCGAGGCGGCTATCGCCCTGAGCGCGCTGGCCGTGGTTCCCCTGTTCGACAAGTTGCCCGCGCTGGTCCACCGGCTGTCGGCGGCGCCGGGCGTCGGCTATAGCCACGTCCTGCTCATCGAAGCGCCCTGCGTGTTTGGGTTGTTGATCGTCCCGACGCTGTGCATGGGAGCGCTCATGCCGTTGGTCTGCCGGATCTACGATCCGCGCCCGGAAAGCGCCGGAGGGAGCGTCGGGGCCGTCTACTCCGCCAACACCGTGGGCACGATTCTCGGCTCGCTGGCCGCGGGATTTGTCCTGATCCCCGCCCCTCTCATCGGCGCGCAACGGACCATTGAACTGGCCTCGGCCGCCGGCGGCCTGATCGCCGTCGCGTTTGTGCTTGGCGAGCCGGGGCGGCGGCGGGCGCTGTCATTCGCCGCCGTCGGCCTGTTGTGGATCGCGGGGGTCGCCGGCGCCTCGTTCATGCGTCCCTGGTCCAAGGAACAGATGACCTCCGGCCCGTTCCTTGGCCGGGGGGATTTGGACGTGAAGGTCGTTGAGTACATCGAGGGGATCGACGGCACGGTCTCCGTCAGCTCCCCGGGCGAGGACCGGTTCTCGCTGGCCAACAACGGCAAGCCGGACGCCTCGACGGAACTGACCGACATGTACACGCAATACCTGATGGCGCAGGTTCCCATGACCCTGAAGCCCCAGGCCAAGGATGTCTGCGTGATCGGGCTGGGCTCCGGCTGCACGGTCGGCGCGCTTCTGGCCCACCCCGAGGTGGCCTCGGTGGACGTGGCGGAAATTTCCCCGGACGTCGTCCGCGCGGCGCGGCATTTCCACAAGGTCAACAACCACGCGCTGGACGATCCGCGCTCCCACATCCATCGTGCCGACGGGCGGAATTTTCTGCTGCTGACCAACAAGACGTTCGACCTGATCGTCTCGGAGCCCAGCAATCCCTGGGTCAGCGGGATCGCCAACCTGTTCACCCGCGAGTTCTTCGAGATCGCCCGCTCGCGGCTCAGGCCCGGCGGCATGCACTGCCAGTGGATTCACTCCTACACCTTCGGCCCCGACGATTTCGCCGCCATTCTCAAGACCCTCGGGGGGACCTTCCGCCACACCCAGCTCTGGGAACTGGGGCTGGACGACTACCTGGTCGTTGGGTCCGACGCGCCCATCCCCATCGACGTGGAGGCGGCCTACCTGAGTTGGACGCGGGGCCAAGTCCCGGATATCGTCAACGCCATCTACATGAACGATCCGATGCAACTGGCCAACCATTTCCTGGCGGATGGCCGCGCGCTGGAGCCTTGGACGGCCGACGGGCGAACGCTCGTCGACGATCGCCCGTCGCTGGAGTTCTCCGCGCCCCGCTACTTGCTGGGGGAGAAGGATTTTTTCCTGTCCGCGAAGAAGCGCCTGCTGGAACTCGGGCAGCCCCCGACAATGGTTGGCGGTCCTGAACGGCCGCTCAACCAGGAGTTCTTGAGCGCGGTCGAGGCGTCCCGGCAGCGGGGACTCCGACTATGCGAAGCCTATCAAGCGCTTTACGAAGGCGATTCCGCCGAATACCGCCGGAACGTGCGGAGCGCCGCGACGTCCGCCGCCAACGACGCGCGCGTGCTGAGCCAGCTGGCCGACTCGCTGGATGGCGCGGCGTCATCGGCCTTGGACGACGAGCGGCCCGCGGTCAAGAAGACCATCAGGGCCATCGCCAAAGCTGTGCCGGCGTTTGAGGCGTTCCGGTACGCGGACGACGCCGCCTCGCCTGTTCTCTATTGGCCTTTCAGCCGCGTGACGCGCCCCGAATCGCGCCCCCCGTTTCAGGCCGCGTTCGATCAGGCCAGCCGCCTGGCCGATGAGGATGGGCCGTCAACGAAGTCGCTCGAATTGGCGCGGGAGGCCTATCGCCTGGCGCCGGACAACTGGGACGCTACGGAAATCGTGGGGAGTTTGACGCTAGCCGTGCGCGGGCCGGAAGAGGCGCTCCCGTACTTGCTCAAAGCCTACGCCATGGCTCCCTCCGACCCGGCGGCCGCCTATCATCTGGCCGCCGCCTTTTGCGCGCGGGGCGAGCGCGACCGGGCCTTGGACTTCCTCGAAATGGCGGTGCAAAACGGATGGTGTGATTCCAAGGACATGCAGAGCAACCGCCTCTTCGAGGCAATCCGTGAAACGCCGCGCTTTCAAGACCTTCTCAAACGCGCGGCGGGAGGTTGAAAATGGGGCGCCTTGAGTGGCGCAGGCTTGCCAGCCTGTGATGGAACGAATCAGGAGTGGGCGCCGCTCACAGGCT
>JAPLSS010000539.1 GCA_026398515.1 Candidatus Sumerlaeota bacterium
TGCCGCTCGGCGCGCCGGCCGCCCCTGGAGTGGGCGTCGGCGGGGGCGTCGGCGTCGGGTCGGGGGTAGGCGTCGGCGGGGGCGTCGGGTCGGGGGTAGGCTTCGGCGGGGCCTTCGCTTCCGACCCCGAGCCGCCGCTCGCGTCCTGTTCGGGTCCATAGCCCTGGAACTCGGTGGCCTCGCGTCCGCCTTCCTCCAGGGAGTTGATGCCCTCGCCCTCGCCCTCGCCTCGTCCGGCGTTGGATGGGCCGGACTCTTCGGGGCCTTTGGTCTGCGGCGCCTCCTCTTTGAAGATATAGACGACGTCCATGGCGCCCGACGAGACCCTCGTCATCACCGGCGCGCCGATGCGTCCGGTGGAGGCGGTGGCCACGTCAGCCGGCATAATAGTGTCGAATCGGTGGAACGCATTGTTGACCGAGTGGATGAACTTCTCGGCCTTGCCGCGGTCCGATTCGCCGATGGCGTACATGGTCGTGAAGAAGGCGAACAGGAGGGTGATGAAGTCGGCGTACGACACGAGCCAGCGCTCGTGGTTCACGTGCTCTTCGGGCTTCTTCTTGCGGGCCATCCGTGGCTCTCCCGGTTGTCGATTGCCGATTGCGGATTGCGGGTTTTCGATTGCCGATCAGTTGCCATTCGCGGCTGCTGTTCAATCGGCAATCGGAAAATTCTCTCCTGTCAGGCCGCCGCTTCGGTCTTTCCAGCGCCGTATTGCTTCTTCTGCTTCTCGTTCAGGAAGCCCTTCAACTGCTCTTCGATGACGCTGTGGTTGATGCCCTCCTGGATCAGGAGCACGCCGCGCAGCATGATTTCGCGGACCAGGCAGGAGGTCCGGCTCAGCATTTTCAGTTTCCCGGCGATCGGCAGGAACACGATGTTCGCCGAACCGACGCCGTAGATCGTGGCCACGAACGCCACCGCGATGCCCTCGCCCAGTTTCGACGGGTCGGCCAGGTTCTTCATGACGTGGATCAGGCCGAGGACCGCGCCGAGGATGCCGACCGTCGGGGCGTAACCGCCGACAGCCTCGAACACTTTCGACTTCGTCTCGCCCTGCTCTTCCAGCGTGGCCAGCTCGGTCTCCATGCTTTCATACAGCGTCTTCGGCTCCAGGCCGTCGACCGCCATCGTCAGCGCCTTGGCGAAGAACGGGTCCTGGATGTTGGGGATTTCTTTCTCCAGAGAGAGGATGCCTTCGCGGCGGGCGCGGCGGGCGAATTCGACGATCTGTTTGATCACTTCCCCCGGATTCTCCTGGGGCGGGAAGAACACCTCGCGCAGCGCCCCGATCGCGCTGAGAAACTTGCTCAGCGGGAACTGGAGCATGACCGCCCCGAACGCCCCGCCAAAGACGATCATCCCCGCCGTCAGCTGCGAGATGTCCTTGAAGCTGCCGCCTTCAATGGCGTTGCCCGTCAAGATTAGGCCAAACGCGGCGAGCAATCCCAGGAACGAACCGAGATCCATCTGCCAGCCCCTTCTGGTATCGCGACGCGGTCGCCCCGCGATGAAGCCGCCAAACGAACCGGCGTTTCCCCGGGCATCATCGCATTCCTTATCAACTCCGCCGCCGTGTCCAGAGCGCCCTTCCCGCGGGAGCGCGGAGCCGGGACGCCGCATGCGAACCACGACCGTCGCTCGTCGCCGAACCCACGCGCGCCCGGACATGGAGACGCCGCTTCGATTCTCTCATCGGCGCGCCCGCAATCTCACTTAAGCGGATTTCGGCGGCCCCGCCGTCTCTTAAGTCCTTTCGCATCAAACGCGAAGGCGAGGATGGAGTCGGCCACGGGAGATCGGCCTTTCCTTCTTCCTGGCGGCTTCCGGGAGCGCGGACAGCGTTGTCGGCAGGGAAGCGCATTTCGGAACTGGCGGACGAGGCCGTCCGCGCCCCCAGAAACCCCATCCGCGCCGTGGCGCGTCTTCGCGTTCTGCGCAATCGTTCTTGATTCGTAGCCAAGTCGGGGCATACTGGGCCAGAGGTGGAAATCCGGTTCGATGGAGTGGAATGCGGCGGATGTCGCGACGCGCGCTGGCTCTTGCATGCATCATCACGCTGGGGATCGTGGGATTCGGCGTTTTCGTGCGCGCGTCCCGGCGGCAAGCCCTGCGCGCGAAGGGCGAAACCGCGTCCGCCGTCGCCGCTCCGGCCCCCGTGACAAGGGCGGAGCGCGCGTCCAGCCCCTCGCCAACCACGCGCATGGCGAGCGCGCCCGTTGCGAATCCAGAGACGCCTGAAGCGCGCCCCTCGCCGATCCTCTCCGAACCCGCGCCCACGCCCGCCATTCCCGTCATCACGCCCGCCCAGGTCCAGAAGACCACCGCGACCCTTGCGCTCGCTCCCGCGGAACAAGGGGAACCCTACTCCCTTAGCCTTTTGATCCTGGATGACCGCGGAAGTCTTCTGCCAAACGCGGACATCGCCTTGGTATACGGCTCGGGCGACGTGTCCAACCGGGTGCGGGCCCGTTCGGGCGAAGACGGAACGTGGCACAGCCCGATGAGCCGGTTGCCCGCCATCTCCACCTTGACGGTTTCGGCTCCGGGGTTTGCTCCATTTCGGCAAGACAACCTGTCGATTCCCGCGGAGACGCTGGTCGTCCAGCTGCGCCGCGCGCCGGCGGTCGAAGGCGTGGTCTTGGGGCCGGACGGGCAGCCCTATGCGGGCGAATTCACGGCCCTTCTTCTGACGCCGCCGCGGACCAGCCAGGCCCTGCCGGCGAACGAGATCAACCTGTCCACCGGCCGGCCTTCGCTGGCGGCTTCGACCCGTTTCGCCCACACGCAGGGACGGTTTCGCTTCGAAAGCCTGGAGGCGGGCTCCTACGCCGTGGCGGTCTGGACGGACGAAGGGCTGGGCGGCGCCGCGCCTTGGTTCGACCTGGGGGATTATGGAGCGGCGGCGCCGCTGACACTGACGCTCGGCGCCGACCTGAAAATCGTCGGCAAGGTCTTTCTCCTCAATGCCGACGGCTCGCAGGAGCCGCCGGCGGCCGCCGAGGTCGCGGCGACCAACTGGGCGGCGATCCTGGGGCAAGCCGGGATGCCGCTGGTCTCGGCGGCGACGGATGAAGCGGGGCGGTACGAGATCGCCGGACTGCCCGGCGGCGCCTATGAACTGACGGTGACGCCGGAGTCGGCCGACGTCGGCGCCGCGCGCAGGAGCGACGTCTTTTTGCTCCCAGGTTCTCAGACCGAGGTCGATTTCGCTTTGCCGGCGCAAACGTTGACCCTGACAGGCCAGGCGCGCGACGAACCCGATTCGCCGCTCGCGGGTGCCCCGGTTCTCTTGTTGCGCTCTGCGCCTTCGCCGCTTCAGCGCCAGGCGACGACCGACGCCGCCGGCGCCTTCGAGTTCACCGGCCTGGCCGCGGGGGCCTATGCCGTGGGGATCGCGCATCCCGCCGATCCGTCGTGGCAGAAACTCTACGCCGTGGAGGTTCGCGACGGGGCGCCCAACCGCGTCGCGTTGCGCTTCCACCCGCGCACGCGCGTCTCCGGCCGCCTCCTGCGCGGCGGAGTTCCCCTGCCCGGTGAAACCATAGAATTCCGTTTTATAACCGACTCGGACGGTCAGGCGATGGCCGGCGGCCCGATTGAGGTCGCGAGCGACAAGGCTTCGGGCGAGTACTCCGCCGATCTGGAGCCGGGGCTTTACAGCGTGTCCGCCGCCGGCGCTCCGCCGTTGCCCGTCGACGTTCCCGCCCCGTCCGGCGCCGTTCATCTCCTCGACATCGGGCTGACGCCGTAGCAGGCCCGCCCTGCCAGGGCGGACTGGGCGCCGGGCGCCACGGCGAAGCCGGCCTCGGACACAGTTCCCGAGCCTGTCGAGGGGCAGGGCCGGCCTACGCTCACGGCGCCGTGAGGGTGAACGTGCCGCTGTTGCCCCAGACGGTGGTATCGAAGACAGACCGGACCTTCACGCGATACCCGTCGCCGGGCGTCAGGGAGACGCTCGGAGTGCACCAGTAGACGTTGTCGTTCGCCGTCTTCTTGATCACTTGGTAGAGATAGACATTGTTGTGGTAGAGCATAATCGTCACATACTTGCCCACGGTCCCCGAGCTGGTCCAGCGGATCGGGGCCGCCACGCCCTGCTTCACCCACGCGCCGGCCCAGGGCCGGGTCACGACGATGCGCGCGGGCGTGGTCGCAACCGCCGTCCACCACAGATCGTACGGATTGCCCGCGTTGGGGCCGTAGACCCGCACGTAATAATAGCCGGCGCTCGCCACCGTAACGTCGATGAACTCGCGGTCGGTCGTGCCGGTGGAGGAGGCGAGCAGCGTTCCTGCGGCGTCGTACAGGGCGATGTCGATGTCGCCCTGGGCGTTGGTGAATCGGCAGTCGACTTGCAGGCGCAGGGCGCCGCTCGACGCCTGGATGCGATACCAGTCGTCGTCCAATTGCACGCCTGAGCCATTGATCGTCGAGAGCCACGTTTGCGGGCGCCCGGACAGGTCGTAGGCCTGGCTCAGTGAATCGTTTTCCTCGTATTTGTCGTCCGGGATGGTCGGCGCCCATTGCATCCAGCTGACGATGGTGTCGTGATTCAGCGAAACCAGCCGCGTCCCGCCGTTGGGGCCGCCGAAGGTGTGGATGCCGACGACGCGGCGTGCGCCCGTGGTGGGATTGTAAGTCCAGATGGCGCTGCCGCTGTTGCCCGGGCTGGTGTCGACGTTGTGATAGAAGAGGCGCGAATCGAAGCTGGTGATACTGCCCGCGCCGAGCCACAGCGCATTGCTGTTGGTCTCGTTTTGCACGGCGACCGGATAGCCGGCGATGCTGATGGCGCTCGGCGTGGTGTCGAATTCCAGCGGCATGAAGGTCGACATGCCGCCGAACGAGGCGTTGAAGAACGCCGCGCCGTAATCATAGTCGAACGACTCGGAACCGCGGTACTGGCTGTTCGTCGCCACCGCCGCAGCCCACCGGTCGCCGAACGGACGCACCACCGGATGGCCCTGGGCCTTCTGATTCTGGCCCGGCGCCAGTTCCAGCGCGGTGGCATAGCCGCCGGCGGCGCCGTCGTAGACCATGTGGCCGGCGGTCAACATCACGTGCGGGCCGACCAGGTAGCCGGTGGCCCGCGCCGCGCTGTTGTCCGGGAACTCGTCATAGATGTAACACATCGTGTTCCAGGGGTAGATCGTTGCGTCGCTGACGCGGGTGCGATTGTCCGGCCCCACGAGGGTGTTCGGGATGACCGCGCCGGCCCCCGCCCCGGTTTTTCCGGCCGCGCCCGCGGCGAGGCGCGGCGCCTGCGTGGCGACGGTGGGCGCTGATGTGTCGGGCTGAGGCGCGCCGGCGGGGGGAGCGAGCGCCGGGCGTCTCTGCGAGAAGAGCCGATAACGGGGAGGGGCGGTCAGCCGCGGATCGTCCGGCGGAAGCGTGACGGCTTCTTTGGGATTGGGCAATCCCTGCACCCATTGGCGCGACGCACTGAGCAAGACTTGCGCATCCTCTTTCGACATCGGCCCGGGGTACGGCTGTTTCATGACGATGCTGAATTGCGGCACGCCGTTTTGCACGCTTTGGTCGTATTCGTCCCATTCGCACAAGCGCCCGTCGATATATTGCACGACGGTGCGGCTCGGCTTGGAAACGTTCAGGTTCGGCGGGCAATCGACGATGCCCAGCGCCGCCTGAGAGAGCAGCCGCACGGTCGTCGGCGCTTGGGTGTTGTCGGGGCCTTCCGCCGGGTTGGCTTGTCCGAACGCCCTTGCGCTTGATAGGAGAACGATGGCGAGCGCGATGCGAAGCGCCCTTCCGCGTGTGCACCGGTTTGGCTTCATGAAAGGAACATCCTTCTGCATTGGTCGAGGGCGATTCCGTGCCGTTTGCGTGAACCCCGCTGCTCTGCTTTCCTTGGACAAACGGCCGGTTTTTCGGTTCCTTGGGCGCATTCTCTAGCAAGAAGAATGCGCGGCGAGCAGCGCGACGGCGCGGGCAGGGAATGCGGCGGTTCCGATGGATCTCACGCGTCTGGCGAGTTTCCTGCCCTGGGACTGGCAGGTGAAGGCCTACCCCGGGTTTCTCACCAAACGGGCGGTTCCTGGGGGCGCGGACGGCCACGTCCGCAATGGCGCGCATCGGGGTGGCGGAACCAGGTGAGCCATGAAACCACCTTGCCGTCCCCCTTGCGCCGCCGCCTGTTCAATGGCATGATCTCCTCGGAATCGCGGAAGCGTCTCTGGTTGTCGGTTTCCGGCCGTAGCGGTTCCAATCGAACATCCCAAATCAAGAAGCCGAGAATACCAATCCCCCCATGCGTTTCCGTCTTTTCGTTTTGATTGCGGTCCTTGCGCTGTTCGCCGCTCCGGGGGCGTGGTCGATCTGGGGGCGGCGCGCGTCGCACGGGCCGGAAATCGAGTTCCGCGTCGCGCGGGCGTGGGGCCTGCCGGGCGCGCAACCGGGCCAGATGAACTTGCCGCGCGCGATCCTGCCGGCGCCCGACGGGTCGATCTACGTCATCGACCGCTCGGGCCACGTCCAGCGCTTCAGTTGCGACGGCGCGCTGGCGGCCTGCTGGCGCTTGCCGGCGTGGCAGAGCGGCACGCCGACGGGCGTGTGCTTCGACGCGCAGGGCGGCCTGGTGGTGGCCGACTGCCATTACGCCCGCCTCCTGTTCTATACGCCCGACGGCCAGTTCGAGCGCCAGTTCGGCGAATACGGCGAGGCGCCCGGCCAGATGATCTTCCCCACCGGCGTCGCGCTCGGCCCCGATGGCGCGCTGTACGTCACCGAGCGCGGAGGTCGCGACCGCGTTCAGAAGTTCAGTCCCGACGGCGCGTTCCTCCAGGAATGGGGCGGCTTCGGCGATCAACCCGGCCAGTTTATGCGCCCCATGGGCCTGGCGTTTGACGATCGCGGGCGGCTGTGGGTCGCGGACGCCGGCAATCATCGCTTGCAGATTTTCGACACGGAAGGAAACGTGTTGCGCGCGTTCGGCCAACGGGGCAAGGCGCCCGGCGAGTTCGATTACCCCTACGACGTGGCCGCCGGCCCGGGCGGGGTGATGCTGGTGGTGGAATACGGCAACAACCGCGTCCAGTTCGTCTCGCCCGGCGGCGCCAGCCTCGGCGTCCTCGGCGCGGCCGGGCGCGAGCCGGGCCAGTTCGCTTCCCCGTGGGGAGTGGCCGTGGACAAGGACCATCTCGTGTGGGTCGCCGACACGTTGAACAACCGGCTGCAAGCGATCGAAGTGGATTGGAAGAGGCTGATCGAAGAGGGAAGGATGAAGGACAAAGGACAAAGGACGACGGACTAAGGACGAAGGACGAAGGACGAAAAGGACCTTAAGGACCTAAAGGACGAAGGACGAAAGAACGACATACGGCCATCCGCTCCCCCGAGACACGGGGGTTCTTGCGGCTCCTTCTGTCCTTCATCCTTTGTCCTTCCGTCCTTTGTCCTTCGTCCTTTCTTTTCCCCATGGAACTGCGCTTCACCTCCACCGTCTGGCTTCTGCTGCTCGTCCCCGCCGTCGTGTACGTGTGGGCGATGGGATGGCGTTTGGCCACGCTGGGGAAGGCGCGGCGGCTGACGGTCCTCCTTCTGCGCACGCTCCTGTTCGCCTGCCTGATCCTCGCGTTGGCCGGCATGGAGGCCTCGCGCACCAACGACGATCTGGCGGTCATGTTCGCCGTCGACGCCTCCGACAGCATCCCCCAGGAGTTGCGCGAATACTCGCTGGTCTTTGTCCAGAAGGCGCTCGAACAGATGGGGCGCAAGGACCGCGCGGGCATCCTGCTCTTCGGCGGCGACGCGTCGATCGAACGCAATCCGCAGCCGCAGGACCCGCAGGGCAAACTGGAGAAGTTTGAGTCCGTCCCCGACCGCACGCAGACCAATATCGCCGACGCAGTGCGGCTGGCGATGGCCGCGTTGCCCGCCGACGCCAAGAAGCGAATCGTCGTGCTGTCCGACGGCAACGAGACCACCGGCCAGGCCGAGGAAGCCGCCCGCGCCGCGGCCGCCAACCACATCGCCCTGGACGTCGTCCCGTTGCGCTACCAATACCGCAACGACGTCATTCTCGACAAAGTGGTGGTGGAAAATCAGGTCTCGGTCAACGAGCCGTTCGACGTGTCGGTGTACGTGGAAAGCCCGGCGGACACGAAGGGGAAGCTGCACATCTTCCGCGACCGCCAGCTCGTGGCGACGCAGGACGTCACGCTCGAAGGCGGCAAGAAGAACCGCTTCGTCCTGCCCGAACAAGTCAAGGACTCCGGCTTTCACACTTATAGCGCGCAGATCGAAGTGCCCGGCGACGTGAATCCCGAGAACAACACCGCGGGCAGCTTCACCATGGCGCAGGGCGAGCCGCGCGTCCTCTACGTCGAGGGCGGGCCGCTGGAGGAGAACCGGCTGGTGGCCATGCTGCGCGCCGAGCAGGTGCAGTGCGACCTGATTCCGCCGGAGAATTTTCCGCACGATCCCGCCGAATTGCAGTCCTACAATTCCATCGTCTTCTCCAACGTGCCCGCCTCCGCCGTCACCCGCGGCCAGATGCAGCTCATCGAGCGCGTCGTGCACGACCTGGGGATCGGCTTCATCATGATCGGCGGCGAACAGGGGTTCGGCGCCGGCGGATGGCAGGACACGCCCGTGGAGGAGGCGCTGCCCGTCTCCATGGAGATCAAGCACAAGAAGGTGCTGCCGCAGGGAGCGCTCGTGCTGGTCTTGCACACCATGGAGATCCCGGAGGGCGAATACTGGGGCCGCGAGATCGCCATCGCGGCGCTCAATGTCCTGTCGTCGCGCGATCTGTTCGGCGCGCTGGCCTACATTTATCCGGGCGGCGAGCAGTGGCTCGTTCCGTTGCAGCCGGCAGAGGACAAGGCCGCCATGCGCCGCGCGATCCACGGCGCCAACAACGGCGACATGCCGACCTTCCAGCCGACGATGCAAATGGCTTACGACAAGCTGAAGGCCTGCAACGCGAGCGTCAAACACATCGTCATCATCTCCGACGGCGATCCGGCGCCGCCCTCGCCCTCGCTCCTGCAGGCGATGCGCGACGCCAAGATCACCGTCTCGACCGTCCACATCGCCGGCCACGGCCCCGCGGACCAGAGCACGATGAAGAAGGTCGCGGACGAGGGCGGCGGACGCTATTACCAAGTGGCGAACAACCAGGAGCTGCCGCAGATCTTCGTCAAGGAAGCCGCGGTCGTGCGCAAGTCGCTGATCTTCGAGGAGCCGTTCAAGCCGATCGTGCAGTCGGAAAGCGAAGCCCTGGTCGGCATCGGCCGCGACGAATATCCCATTCTCCGGGGCTACGTCGGCTCCGAGCCCAAGGATCTCGCCGACGTGCCGCTGATCACCGACAAGAAAGACCCGCTGCTGGCCCACTGGCGCTATGGGATGGGCAAGACGGCGGCGTTCACCTCCGACGCGCGCATGCGCTGGGCGGCGGAGTGGTTCAGCTGGAACAAGATGGCCAAATTCTGGTCGCAGATCGTGCGCTGGAGCCTGCGGGCGCAATCCTCGCGCAACCTGCAAATGACCACGACGATCGACCAGGGCCAGGGCAAGGTGGTCGTCGACGCGGTGGACGACGAGGGGAAGTTCCTCAACTTCCTGAACTACACCGCGCGCGTCATCACCCCGGAATACAAGAGCGATCCGCTCGAGTTTCGTCAGACCGGACCGGGACGTTACGAAGCGACTTTCCCGGTCAACCAGGTCGGCTCGTACCTGGTCTCGGCGGAGGCCAAGGGCGAGGGCGGATTCGACGATTTGATCTCCGGCGGGACGTCGCTGGCGTACTCGCCGGAGTTCCAAAGCCGCGCGTCAAACGACGCGCTGTTGCGCAAGCTGCGCGAGATCGGCCACGGGCGCGAACTCGGCGAGACGAGCTTCGTCTTCGACCACAATCTGCCGAGCGGCGCGGCGCCGCGGCCCCTCTGGCCGGCGTTGACGGCGATGGCCCTGCTGCTGCTGCTGATGGACATCTTCATGCGCCGCGTGCTGGTCGATTGGGCGATGGTCAAGGCGGGCCTGGCGGCGGCGGGGCGGTGGATCGCCAGTTGGCGGCCGCGGCGGCGCGTGGTCGAGCGCGAAGAACGGATGGAGGCGCTGCTCGGGGCCAAGCGCCAGGCGATCGAGACGAAAGAAGCCGAAACCGTCCGCGGCGCCCTTCCCGATCGCGGGGACCTGTTGGAGCAGTTGGATCGGATCGAGCCGGAAGAAGACCTGGCCGCCGCGGCGTCCGAACCCTCATCGGCGGGATCGAAGGCGCCGAGGGAAAAACCGTCGGCCGCGGCGGCGGATGAGAAGAAGCCAGAAGGAGACAGTTTCACCAGCAAGCTGCTGGAGGCGAAGAAGAGGGCGAAGAGGTAGGTTCGGGGTGACGCCTTTGGGCGTTTCTCCGAGTAGCCTATCCTGATTGTAGGAGGGGGAGCCAAAGTGAAGACGGGAAGTCTCATTGTCCCCTACGAGAGCATTGAGCGATCTATTCTCCTGATTCGAGAGAAGAAGGTGATCTTGGACGCCGACTTAGCGAATCTCTATGGAGTGGAAACCCGCGTCCTCAACCAGGCGATACGCCGCAATGCGGAGCGATTTCCCGAGGACTTCATGTTCCAGATATCTTCCGAGGAACTCGCCATCTTGAAATCACAATCTGTGACATCAAGTTCAGGCTGGGGCGGACGGCGCAAGCTCCCACTAGCCTTCACCGAACACGGGACTATAATGGCGGCTAGCGTGCTGAACTCCAAACGCGCTGTCGAAGTAAGCGTATTCGTTGTGCGGGCTTTTATGCGTTTGCGCGAGATGTTGAGCGGACAGAAGGAACTGGCGGTCAAGCTGGCCGAACTGGAGCGGAAGTCTGCCACGCATGACGGACAGATTCTCTCGCTGGTGGAGGCAATTCGCCAGCTAATGGCCCCGCCTCCTCCGCCGAAGCGGCGGAGGGTCGGGTTTATCACGGAAGAAGAGGATTCCCTCCGATAACCACGGATGATGGGGCTTGCCTCGTCTCGAATTCCCAAGGAGATCTACCCATGAGCGAACCGACCGGAGACGTGAGGGTGGAAAGCAGCCGATTTCGGCAGGACTATCAGCGCCTGACCGAAGAGATCGGCAAGGTCATCGTCGGCATGGAATCCATCGTCGAAGGCGTGCTGACCTGCCTGTTCACCGGAGGCCACTGCCTGCTCGAAGGCGTGCCGGGCCTGGGGAAGACGATGCTCGTGCGCACCCTGGCGCAGTGCCTCGACCTGCGGTTCTCGCGCATCCAGTTCACCCCCGACCTGATGCCGGCGGACATCATCGGCACCAACGTCATCAACGAAGACCCGCACACGGGGAAGCGCGCGTTCCAATTCGAGCCCGGGCCGGTCTTCGGCAATCTCCTGCTGGCCGATGAAATCAACCGCGCCACGCCGAAGACGCAGTCGGCGCTTCTCGAGGCGATGCAGGAGAAGACCGTGACCGTCGCCGGCAAGCGCTACCGGCTCGATCCGCCGTTCTTCGTCATGGCCACGCAGAACCCCATCGAGCAGGAAGGCACCTACCCCCTGCCCGAAGCGCAGTTGGACCGCTTCTTCTTCAAACTCCTGCTCGAGCCGCCATCGCGCGAGGACCTCTCGACGATCCTCGACCGCACGACGCGCGCCGCCGAGCCGGTCGCGGCGAAGGTGATGGAGAAGGCCTTGGTGCTCGGCTGGTCGAAACTGGCGCGCGAGGTCTCGATCGCCCCGCACGTGCAGGACTACGCGGTGCGGCTGACGCTGGCGACTCAGCCCTCCAGCCCGTTTTCCACCGACTTGATGCGCCGTTACGTGCGCTATGGATCGAGCCCGCGCGGCGCGCAGACGCTGGTCCTGGCGGGGAAGATTCGCGCCCTGACGCACGAACGCTACAACGTGGCGTTCGAAGACATTCAATCGGTGGCGCACCCGGCCCTGCGCCACCGCATTATTCTCAACTTCGAGGCCGAAGCCGAGGGCATGGTTTCGGACAAGCTCATCGACGCGATGTTGGAGGAAGTGCCGAAGCAAGTCCGGCAAACCGCATAGGATGGCCGATGGCCGAATCAACGGCGCGGCGGATCATGTTCATTCATCCAGGAGCAAGCCGAACACCATCGTCGGCGCGCATTCCAGAGGAGACCATGTCGCATCCATTTGAGAAGATCCCCATCCCTCCCCGCCAATCCAAGCCCCGCCAGCGGGGCTTGACCATGATGATCGACTGGGGCCTGCCGCTGGCGTTGCAGCGCGATTGTCTCCAGTCGCAAGGCGCGTACGTGGACGAGGCCAAGATCGCCGCGGGCATCCCCCGGCTGCTGCCGGAGGCGATTCTCAAGGCGAAGGTGGCGGCGTACGGCGAACACGGAATCCTCGCGTTTCCCGGCGGGCAGTTCTGCGAATTGGCGATCGCCCAAGGCAACTTCGAGGTTTTTCTGGAAGGCGCCAAGGCGGCCGGCTTCTTGGGAATCGAGATTTCGGACAACCTGCTGCGCATCACCCCCCAGCGGAAGAAAGCCGCCATCGCCCAGGCCGTCGGCGACTATGGGCTGAAAGTCATGGGCGAGGTCGGACGCAAAGACGCCGCGATGACGACCGAGGCGCTCATCGCCGACGTGGAGAACTGCCTGGAAGGCGGCGCCTCGTTGGTTCTGCTGGAGGCCTATGAGCTGTTTCACGGCGGGATTCGCCGCGAGGCCATCGACGCCCTCGTCGGGCGCGTTCCGCTGGAGCGGCTGATGTTCGAACTGCCGGTCGTGGTCCTGCCCGGCGTCACCCGCGAACAGAAGCACCGCGTCGGCGTCTGGCTGGTCAAGGAGTTCGGCACGGAAGTCAACCTGGCCAACGTGGAATGGGATGAGATCTATATCACCGAACTGGTGCGGCGGGGCGCGGCCGGCGACGCCTCGCACCCGCAAGGCGCGTATCGGCGGGCGGGGATCGGCGAGTAGCGCCGGCTATAGTAGTAGGGCTGGCTTTCCAACCGGTGGTTGCGATTTGATCGGCTTTGAGGCATAATCGATAGTAAGTGGGCAACGGCGCGAGCAACGAAATTCCGGAAAGGGGCGATCTCGTGGCCATTATCTCAATGTTCTACGGCATCATCGTCTCCATGTATTTCCTGGACACGGATCGCCACCATCGGCCACACATTCACGTGAAATACCAAGGCCAAGAAGCCATTGTATCCATCGTTGACGGCAAGGTGCTCGGGGGCAGCCTGCCACCCCCCAAGAGGAAGCTGGTGGCTGCATGGATCGAGATTCACAAGGAAGACCTCATGGCCGATTGGGAGCTGGCCAGCAAAGGCGAGAAGGTTTTCCCGATCGAGCCATTGAAGTAAGGAGGCGCAAAATGAACCCCCGTGTGGTCGCCGTGAAGCCAAACCCGGATTACACACTGCTTCTCACGTTTTCAAACAACAAGAGACGGGTGTTTGATGTGAAGCCCTATCTGGACATCGGCATCTTCCGGGAACTCAAAGACCTTGCCCAGTTCAATTCGGTTAAGCCCTTTCTGGGTTCAATCCAATGGCAAGGCGGACAGGATCTATGTCCAGACATGCTCTATGAGAGAAGCGTCTCAGCAAATTAGGCTCACACTTGGCTACCCGCATTCCTCGCCAGCGGGGCCTGTGTCGGAGCGCGGGTCTCCAGGCTCGCTTCCGATCGCTTCATTCCGATGCGTTTCATGGCGGGCCTGGAGACCCGCGCTCCGACAAAGGCTGCATCTTCGGCAGCGATGAGAAATGGGGTTCAGCGGGATCCGCACTAGGCGCGACCCCAGAAACTGGTTGAGTTTCTTTACTTGGCCAGTGCTTAAGACTTGGCCAGTGCTTGAGACATAGATGAGCGCCGAAAATCCAAAGCCCTTGGGCCTGGCCACCATCTCGCCCGCGTCCCCCGTTCGCGCGGGCGCGTGGGGAACGTGGACGATCCGCTACGTCGCGCCGGCGAGCGGCGTCGACGACGGCGGGGCGCTGCGCATCGGCATTCGCAGCATCACCGATTGGGGGCGCCCGCAACTCGACGATCCGGCGGGCGACCATTATCTGACCGTTTCATGCAGCAATCCTGAAACGCGGCTCGTCGCCCAATGGCGGATGTCCGGCAACTTCCGCCCTTACGCGCCGCACCTCTCCATCGAGGTCCAGGACGCGCCGCTGGCCGAGGGCGACGAGATTGTCGTCACCTTCGGCGACCGGCGCGGGGGGAGTTGCGGGACGCGCGCGCAAACCTACGCCCAGCACTGGTTCGACTTTCGCGTCTACGTCGACCGCTTCGGCACGGGGATCTTCGACCTGCTCGTCGATTCGCCCGGTCTGACGATCGTTCCCAATGAGCCGAAGCGCCTGGCCTGCGTGGCGACGGGCGACGGCAGCGCGGCCCATCCCGTCCGTCTTCTGGTCCGCGCCGAAGACGAGTGGGGCAATCCGGTGAACGAAGCGGTCCCCGGCAGGGTTCGCTTGACGTTCCGCGGCGCGGCGGCCGACTTGCCTAAAACCATCGAGTTGGCGCACGGCCTGTGGCGCCGCAATGGCGTCCGCTGTTCGGGCGAAGGCGTCCTGCGCATCCGCGCCGAACACCCGGCGTTGGGCGCGACCGAGTGCAACCCTCTTCGCATCGCCGCGGGCGAGTCCGGCCTTCATCCCTATTGGGGCGACCTGCACGGACAAAGCCAGGAGACCATCGGGACCAATCCCGCCGAGAGTTACTTTCGCTTCGCGCGCGACAAGTCGCTGTGCGACGTCTGCGCGCACCAGGGGAACGACCTCCAGGTGACCGACGCGTTCTGGAGCGCAATCAACCGCCTGACGCGCAAGTTCACTCGCGAAGGGCGGTTTGTCGCCTTCCCCGGCTACGAGTGGTCGGGCACGACTCCCGCCGGCGGCGACCACAACGTGATCTACCTCGACGAAGGCGCCGGGATCTTCCGCTCCTCGACCACGCAGGTGCGCGGCGAAACGCGGCAGTCCGAGGACTGCCATCCCATCACGAAACTCTACGAGGCGCTCAAGAGCCAGGGACGCCCCTGCCTCCTCATCGCCCACGTCGGCGGGCGGAGAGCCAACCTCGATTTCCACGATCCCGACCTGGATCGGCTGGTGGAGATCCATTCGTGTTGGGGCACGTTCGAGTGGCTCTACCACGACGCGTTGCGGCGGGGCCGGCGCGTCGGCGTCGCGGCCAACAGCGACGGCCATCGCGGCCGCCCCGGCTCCGAGTCGCCCGGCGCGGGCCACTTCGGGGTCCTCGGCGGGCTGACCTGCGTCCTGGCGGAGTCGTTCACGCGCGCGGCCGTCTTCGAAGCGTTGCGCGCCCGGCGCTGCTATGCCACCAGCGGCCCGCGGATCGTCGTCGATGCGCGGCTGGATGATTCTGTCATAGGGAGCGAATGGAAAACGGATTCGTCCGAACTCCCGCTCTCCGGCCGAGTTCATGGAACGGCGGGCATCGAGCGGATTGACTTGCTCGCCGCCGGGCGCGAGATT
>JAPLSS010000061.1 GCA_026398515.1 Candidatus Sumerlaeota bacterium
GCTGGGTCTCCCGCCAAGCAGGCGGCGCGTCTCTTTGCGCCGCCGATCAAGCAGGCGGCGCGTCGTTTCGCGCCGCCGACCAATCGTCGGTGATCCACTCCGTCAGTTGCGCCGCCGTCGCCGGGAGCAGGTCCTCGGGGATCCGCCGTCCGATGGAGAAGAACGAAAGCGGCATGCGGCTCTTTCGCGCCGTTTCAAACACGCAGCCCAAGGATTCGGTTTCGTCCAGTTTGGTGAAGCCCATGGCTGAAGCCGGAATCGTCTGGCTCCAGCGCGTCAAATTTTCGAGATCCTCTGGTTTCGTCGAGCCTGAAAGGATCAGTTGTGTTTCAATATTCGGACACAAAGCAAGAATCGGCGCCATATTCGAACGCAAGTCTCGAAGCCAGCCTTCCGGCATGCCAATGTCCAAGAGGAGTTTCTGAGATCCAGCGTTCTTGCGTGCGCACTCATTCACATCTTTAATATCGTCAATCATATCTACGCTGACTTCCAAGAGCCGGCCGACGGTCAGGAGGATGTCCGGGGTGGGTTCGCCGGGCCGGCGAAGAGAAGCGATCCGCACTGGAATGCCGAAATTCAGTCGTAGTAGTGACGCAATTTTGGCGACGCATGTCGATTTTCCGACACCAGAAGCGCCAGTCAAGGCCAACGCCATGTCCAATCTTTTCCCAAGGTCTTCCAGCGGCTTGGTCAGGACATAGGCTTCCATCTCCTGGCGCGCCGACATCTCCAGCCACCGCGGGTCTTCGATCTCCTCGGGCGAGGCGCTCTCGCAGACGCTCTCGATCATCGGATGGACGAACGCGGGGTCGATCCCCTGCGAAGTCAGGCGCCGCGCCAGAAGGAGCGCCAGCGGCGGCAGCGGCGGGGGATTGAGCGTCGCCGACTGGCGTGTTGCTCGCCGCAGCGTTTCATGAATCCCGCGCAGGTCAGCTTGTATGGGCGCCTCGATGCCTCGACGATGGGTGGCCTTGCCGTTGCCGTTCGCTTTCGAGTGGGGCGCCGACTCTGCGTATGGAGTCCCGCCTTCAAGCGGAATTTCCCTGGTCGTCGGCATGGAAGAGGATGGCCCAATTCCGCCTGAAGGCGGGACTCCATACACAGAGTCGGCCGCGGCATCCGGGCCTCGGCCTTCCGAGTGCTGCTTGGCGGACAACGCCCGTGCGGGGCTAGAAGCAGGCACGCCCAGCGCCTCATCGGCGGCGACGACCTCGACCGCGCGGCGCGCGGCGGCGGCCTGGCGCGGCCGCCACTCGCCGGGCGCCAGCTCGCGGTACGAAAGAATCAGCGCGCTGTCGCCGAAGGCCTCTTTGACCGCTCGAAGAGCCTGCGGCGCCGTGGAAGCGTAGAAACGTTTAACCGGCATTGGCCAACCTCACGACGCCCATCGATTCGATGGGGGTGTTGGGCGCGATCTCGCTATGCGAGAGGATCGCCAGATTCGGGAAGAACTTCTCGGTCAGACGCCGCAGCTGCGGGCGGATCATCGGCATGCACGCCAGGATCGGCTGGGCCTGCATGAGGGTGAAGGCCTCGATCCCGCGCTGGACGGCGTTGATGATGTTCTGCGCGATGCGCGGATCGAGCGCGAGAATCCGGGCGCCTTCGGCCTGCTGCGTGGCGCGGATGAGGGCCTCCTCGATCGGCTGATCGAGCATCATCAGGTACAGCTTGCCGTCGTCGGCCAGATGCTGGCGCGTGATGCTGCGCGCCAGGGCCTGGCGGACGTGTTCCGTCAGCAGCTCCGGATCGGTCGTCGCCGCCGCCTTGTCGATCAGCGTCTCCAGGACCGTCTGCATGTCGCGGATCGAGACCCGTTCCGCCAGCAGGTTCTGCAGAACCTTCTGAATCTGGTTGAGGGTGAGGACTTCGGGGATGATCCCCTCGACCATCTTGGGGAACTTCTTTGAGATCGAATCGAGGAGCGCCTGCGTCTCCTGGCGCCCCAGCAGTTCCGCGGCGTGGGCGCGCAGGATCTCCGTCAGGTGCGTGGCGATGATCGTGGCGTGGTCGACGACGGTCATCCCTTCGGCTTGCGCGCGATCGCGGTCCTTTTCCGAAATCCACAGCGCGGGCAAACCGAACGCCGGTTCGGTCGTCTTCACCCCGTCGATGCGCGTGGGCTGCTCTTCGGGGGCCATCGCCAGCAGGTGGTTGGCCATCATCTCGCTGCTGGCGACCTCGCATCCGCGCACCAAGACCGAATAGCCGCCGGGCTTCAGTTCCAGGTTGTCGCGGATGTGGATCGGCGGAACGACGAAGCCCATTTCCAGGGCGAACTGGCGGCGCACCGATTTGATGCGCTCCAGCAACTCGCCGTTTTGCTCGGAATCCACCAGCGCGATCAGCCCGTAGCCGACCTCCAGCGCGATCGGGTCGAGCGGCAGCAGGTTCTCCAGGACCTCGCGCTCCTGCACCGGGGTGGGTTCGCCGGGCCGGGCCGCTTCGATCGCCGCCTTCTCCTCCAGGAAACTCGTCTTCTCCGAGGCCGCGCGCGAAACGACGATGCCGGCGGAAGTCGAGATGACCAGCGAGGGGATCTGCGCCACCAGGCCCTCGCCCACGGTCAGCAGTGTGTAGTTCTGCGCCGCCATCGCCAGCGTCATCCCATGCTGCAGGACGCCGATGATCAGGCCGCCCACGATGTTGATCATCGTGATGATGATGGCGGCCACGGCGTCGCCGCGCACGAACCGGCTGGCGCCGTCCATCGCCCCGTAGAAGTCGGCCTCGCGCTCGATTTTCTCGCGGCGCTCGCGGGCCTGCTGCTCGGTGATCAGGCCGGCGTTCATGTCGGCGTCGATGCTCATTTGCTTGCCGGGCATGGCGTCCAACGTGAAGCGGGCGGACACCTCTCCGATGCGGCCGGCGCCGCGCGTGATGACGGCGAAGTTGATGATGACGAGAATGGTGAAGATGATGATGCCGACGACGTAATCGCCTCCGACGACGAACTGGCCGAAGGTCTCGATCAGATGGCCGGCCACCGCCGTGCCCTGGTTGCCGTGGAGCAGAATGAGGCGCGTGGTGGCGATGTTGAGCGACAGGCGGAACAGGGTCGTGATCAACAGCAGCGAGGGGAAGACGGAGAACTGGAGCGGCTCAGTGGTGTAAATGCCGACAAACAGAATCAGCAGGGCCGAGGTGATCGAGGCCGTCAACAAAATGTCGACCAGCGCCGGCGGCAACGGCACGACCATCGTCAGCAGAATGCCGATCAGCGCCACCGGCAGGACGATGTCTTTGTTGCGTATGACCAGTTGAATGAAGGGGCTTTGCTGTTTTGCCACGGCGGTATTCCCCGGGAAAGTGAGAGGCGTTCCAGATCCGGCAGGGCGGCGAAAAGCAATTCCCTCGCCAAGGCGAGATGAATCGTCAAAATACGGACATAGGGAGTCCGCAGGCATGGAAGGCAAAATGCGTCGGGGGTCTGTATTAGTTCTATAGCGTTGAATTAAAACATCTTATTGACTATTGAACATTGCTTCGGAGAAACTGGCTTCGGGCATCAATCCAGCTGAAGAATTGGGTCGGCGGGCACGAGTCTCCCGGAAAACTGGTCCCAGACCGCCATTATTCTGACGGGGGTTGAACTCAGGGGACGATCTCGAATAGATCCGTGCTGGAGGCTTTGCGGTCGAAGGTCATTGTGGCCTTACACCCTTTCGTCTTTCCCGAGAGACCGATGAGGAGATCGGCCAAGCCGAGGCTTTTCGACCGGCCTTGCGATATGAGACTCGCCATGAGGTCAACGTGCTCGAATTCCAACACCGAAAGAGCCATCAGGCGTTCCATGGCGTCGAGAATGTCCGGCCGCGCGTATCCGTAGCCTGATCCCAACACCCAGAGAACCTCCAGAATCACGGGCGACGTGACTAGCAGGCGTTCCCCTTCGAGTTCGGCCTTCTCCATCAGCCGCTGGCTTTTCTCCATCATCATTCTGTCGTCACCGACCAGGAAGCGAATCAGGACATTGGTATCGAGCGCCTTCATGAACGTCTCCCACCGGCAGATCGGGCAATCGCCTCATCCATCTCGGCCAGGCTCAGCTTGGCCTTGGCACGGGGCTTGGCCGCCAGAAACCCGCAGACGTCCGAGACGCGCAAGGGCTCTGAGATGACTCGCACCGTTCCATCGGGCTCAATGCGCCAATCCAATCGGCTCCCGGAACGAAGTCGGAGCTGCCGACGGACCTCTTTCGGAACGGTGGTCCGTCCTCGGGCTGTTAGAACGGTTGTCGACATCAAAATCCCTCCTTCTGCCTTGAGGCAAGCGACGCCATTACCCTTTCACAACGCCTCGCTGAGCGCAAGGTTTTGATCGGGATCTCGTTTTGGTGGGGCGCATCTCGGCACTGCTACCACGGAGGCTCCCCGATGCCGACCCCACCCCAACCCTCCCCGCAA
>JAPLSS010000421.1 GCA_026398515.1 Candidatus Sumerlaeota bacterium
GCCGACCTGGCCATCAACATCGATTGTTTTTCCTACGAGGGATTGCTCGGCACGCGCAGCCGTTTGCTGGAATGGATGCGCGCGGAACTGCCGATCGCGACGACCGAGTTGTGCGAGTTCAGCCGCGTGTTGGCGCGCGGCGCGATGGCGTATTCGTTCGCCCTGGGCGATCCATCCTCGTTGGCCGCGACCCTGGTCCGGGCGGCGCGCGATCCCGAGGGCCGGCGCGAACGGGCGCGGAAGGCCTCCGCGTTTCTCGACGCGGAGTATTCGAACGAACGGCTCCTGGCGCCGCTTCTGCGGTGGGCGGAGAATCCGGCGCATGCCCCCGACATTGATCCGCAGGCCGAGCATTGCCGCGCGGCGCCGTTTCCGCATCCCGACAACGCGCTGGCCGAGGCGCAGATGGAGTCGCTGGACGCGGGCGAACGCCGGCGGGCTGCGCTGGCCCGACTGCAAGGCTCGCGCCTGGTGCGCTGGATCATGAAATGGAAGGGATTCGAGCCGGAGCAAACTTGAGGCGGGGCTGGGGTGTCGGGGTTGTCGGAGAGTGTTCCGAGAAAGAGTTCGGAGTGACGGCTTCAGCCGTTTCTCAGGCATCGGCAGTAGCTTCTGGGGAAACGGCTGAAGCCGTCGCTATGAACCCATTTTCCGAGCAGCCTCTCATCGTCCTCCGCGTCGCCTGGAAAGGGCCGAAAATGAGGTTCGGAGTGCGACCTTTAGGTCGTAACAGTTGCTCCGGATTTCAGGCGCTTTGTACGACCTGAAGGTCGCACTCCGAACCTCATTTTCGGGAGAGAAAGAGACAGTGGCGACGGTTCTGGGACTGGGGCAATCCTGGTCGCAGGGCTGCGGGGTTATCCGGAACGCTGGATAGGAAGATCGAGTCGATGTTGAAACATTGGACCATTTCCCCGAATCGGTGGGGCGTCGTGGCGGCGGCGTTGTGGATGGCGGCATTGTCCGTCGCCGCGGCGTTGGCGGCGGATGTCATTGCGCCGAGCGAGACGCCGGTGGGCTATCGTCCGCCGGCCTTTGCCGCGGGGCGATCGGTTTCCCCGGCCGCGCAGCCAACCGCCGCGCCGGCGTCCAAGCCGTCGGCTTCGGCCGGCGAGTTTAACCCGCGTCCGCTGGCCTCGCCCGTGGTCCCGACGCCCTCGCCGAAGACGCCTTCGCCGACTGCGACGCCGCAACGGCCGCCGTCCGGCGCCGCCGATGTGATCGCCCCGTCGGAGACGCCGGCGCCGCGCCAAGGCCCCGTGGCGGTGACGAGCCCGGGCGCGCCCGCCGTCGTCGTCACGGCGAAATCCAAAGACGACCAGTTCAAGAACGAGGAATGGCGGCGCGATCTCAACGCGGGCAACCGGCTGACGAGCCCGCCCCCGGTGGCCCCGCCGCCGCCGCTGGGCCAAACGGCCGAGCTGCCCAAAAGCGCGACCGGCGAGTTCTCGCCCGGCCCCGTCGGCGAAGCGATCAAGAGCAACTTTGATTTGTTGTTGGACAACCTGAGAAGCGCTGCCGGAACGCTGGATTGGGGCGGGGGGACTCTGACCGCGTACGCCGAAGACGCCGAGCACCCGATCTGCATCATCGACCTGGACGGGGACAAACCGATGGTCCCGGCCTCCTGCCAGAAAATCCTGACCGCGGCCGCGGCGCTCGAGGCGCTCGGTCCCGGCTACCAGTTCGTGACGCCGATCCAGTACAGCGGCTCCATTCACGACAACGCGCTGCCGGCGCATTCGCCTGCGAGCCGCGGGCGCCGGGATGGCCCGAGGGGGACGAGGGCGACTGGCGCTGCGCCGAGGTCTCCGCCCTGTCGTTCAATGAGAACCTGGTCGAGTTCCGCTGGCTCCCCGGGAAGGCCAAGGAGGGCCGGACGCGCTACGACCTGGCGCCGCGCTTCGACTACGTGCAGGTGCAGAATCGGGTCAAGATCGACGACCGTTCGCGCTGGAACTGGCGGGCGTTCCGGCGTCAGCCGACCTCCAACCTGATCGACGCGGAAGGCTGGCTGCCGCCGAAGACCTCGGCGACGGACTACGTGGCCATTCACCAACCGGTCAAGTTCTTCATGCAGGCGCTCAAGACGGCGCTCGGGGAAGAGGGGGTGGCGGTCTCGGGCCCGGCGGTGGACCTGGCCGACCTGGCCGCGCCCGACGTGGCCACCAGCGGCTCGCTGCCGCTGTTCGCGCGCCAGTCGCCGCCGCTGACGCAGTTGATCGGCCCGGTGTTGCGCTACGATCAGAACCTGCGCGCCGAACTGCTGTTCCTGGCCTTGGCGAAACAGAGGAGCCGCGGAGCCACCTTCGGCGGCGGAAGTTTGGCGGTGGGCGAGTTCCTGTGGGAGCGCGGGGCGGCGGCGCCGGGGAGCGTGGTGGTGGATGGATCGGGCCTATCGCGATCGAATCAGACCTCGGCGAAAGAGCTGGTCGCGCTGATGAAGATGATGGCCCGCGAGCCGGCGGGCGACGCGTTCTTCGCCGCCTTTCCCCAGGGCGGCCAGCCGGGCCTGCTCGCCGGCCGGTTCCAGGAATCCGACGCGGCGCGCGCGGCGGCGCCGCGCGTGTTCGCCATGGCGGGTTTTCTGCCGGGCGCGCACACGATGGCGGGCTGGACCACCTCGGCCGGCGGACGCAAGGTCTACTTCGCGTTTCTGCTCAATGAGTCGCGGCTGGGCAAAAGCGCGGCCCGCGAGAACCTCGACCGGCTGGTGCTGTAGATCGCCCAGAGTCCGTTGAAAGCTAGCCTGTAGCGCCTTTGTTCGCGGAGGACCCCAAGGACATAAGGGACCTTAAGGACGGAAGGGACCAATGATACCAGAGCAGCGGTGTATTGGTCTTCTATGTCCTTAAGGTCCCTTACGTTCTTGAGGTCCTTGGGGTCTCTCGTCGGCGGGCGTGTGTTACGCCCCCAAGCCCAACACTTCCTGCATGTCGAAGAACCCCGCCTTTTTGTCGGTGAGGAAGCGCGCGGCGCGCAACGCCCCCTCGGCGAACGTGCGGCGGCTGGCGGCGCGGTGCGTCAGTTCCACCCGCTCGCCCGGCGCCGCGAAGGTCACCGTGTGCTCGCCGACGACGTCGCCGCCGCGCAGCGCGTGAAAGCCGATCTGGCCCGCGGGCCGTTCGCCCGTCAAGCCCGAGCGGCCATGCACGGCGTGGCTTTTCAAATCGATCCCCAGCCCCTCGGCCACTACTTCTCCCAACCTCAGCGCCGTGCCGCTGGGCGCGTCCTTCTTGAAGCGATGGTGCATCTCGGCGATCTCGACGTCGAAGTCTTTGCCGAGAGCCTGCGCCGCCCGCTTGGCCAGAGCGAACAGCAGATTGACGCCGACGCTCATGTTTGGCGCCAAAACGATGGCGACCTTCTTCGCCGCCTCCCGGACGTGCGCCAGTTGCTCGTCTTTCAGGCCGGTCGTGCCGATCACCATCGGGCAGGCGTTCCCGACCGACCAATCGAGCCAGCCGACGGTGGCTTCCGGGGTGGTGAAATGAACGCTGACCACGCGTTTTTCCTTCGGCGCGGCCGGCGGCGCATCGGCTACGACGCACTCGCCGCCCGCCGGCCCGAGCAGTTCGCTGAGGCGCCGCCCGATCCAGGGATGGCCGGGCGCCTCAAACGCGGCGGCCAGTCGCAGGTCCTTCGCCTCGGCGATGCATTCGGCGATCATGCGGCCCATGCGGCCCGCCACGCCGGGAAGGTAAATGGGCAGGGTCATGGCGTGCTCTCCTGAACAGCGGAGTATGGAGTCCCGCCTTCAGGCGGAATGCCCTGAAAACCCGTTGAAGCCGGCCATCAAAGATTCCGCCTGAAGGCGGGGCTCCATACTCCCGATTCCCGATCCCAAGGCGTCTCTCAGTCTCTTGCCGCCGGCGCATCGACGCCCCGGTGCAGATGGCCTTTGCGGCCCGCGCCCCGGCGGTTGCATTCGATCCACACCTGTTGATAGGGCGCCTCAACGATTTCAGGGATCGCGTGCTCGTCGCCCATGTGGGTGCAGACCACGTCGCCGGGGCCGACCACGTATTCCTGGCCCTCGGTCACGACCCGGGCCTTGCCCTTGATGACGAACCAGAACTCCTCGGCGTCGTGGAAGTGCGGCTCCACCGCCTTTCCTCCCGGCTCGCGGGAGGTGAACCCCATCGCACAGACGCCCCCGGCGATCCTGCACCACGCCGGCGCGCGCTCCGTGCCAAAATCCTCGCGTTTGACGATGGGCATCGGCGTCCTCCTCTGTATTCCTGCGCGAAGCGCTTTGGAGTGCGGCAGCTTGCTGCCGCTTTCTCTTGCATGGTTGGCGATTTGATGCAAAAGCGGCAGCAACCTCGGCGGCGCAACCGCCCGCCGCCTGCTGAGCAAGCTGCCGCACTCCAAAGCGCTTCGCGCACAACGCTTGGTGCGGCGGCAGCGAAGGCCGGAAAATGCGTTACTTCAACAACCCCGCCGCCGCCATATCCTTGCGCAACACCTCGCGGTTCTTGTCGCTGATGGGGTAGAGCGGCGGACGCAACTCGCCGCCGATCATGCCCATCATCTCCAACGCCGCCTTGACCGGGATCGGGTTCGATTCGATGAACAAACTCTTGCACAGCGGGAACCACTTCCGGTGCAACTTCTCCGCCGTCGCCGCGTCGCCCTTCAAGAACGCGCCGATCAAATCGGCCGTGGCGCGCGGGGCGACGTTGGCCAGCACCGAGATCGCCCCCTTCCCGCCGACGGCGAGGATCGGCAGGTTGAGCGAATCGTTCCCCGACAGAATGGTGATGTCGCACAGGCTGCGGACCGCGCTCGTATAATCGAGGTTTCCCTCGGCGTCCTTGAGCGCCACGATGTTCTTGACGGCGGACAACCTCGCCACCGTCTCCGGCGCGACGGATACCCCGGTGCGCGAGGGGCAATCGTAGACGACCAGCGGCAGCGCGACCGCCTCGGCGATCGTCTTGAAGTGCCGGTAGAGGCCCTCTTGCGTCGGCTTGTTGTAATACGGCGTGATGTGGAGAGAGGCGTCGGCCCCGAGGTCCTTGGCCGCCTGCGTCAACTCCAGCGCCTCGGCGGTGGCGTTCGACCCGGCGCCGGCGATGACGGGCACGCGCTTCCTCACCACGTCGATGCAGCATCGGATCACTTCCTTGTGCTCTTCGTGCGACAGCGTGGCCGATTCGCCGGTCGTGCCCACCGGCACGATGCCGCTCGTGCCGTTGGCGATCTGGAACTCGATCAGATCGGCGTAGGCCTTGCGGTCGAATGTCCTGCCGCGAAACGGGGTGACGATGGCGACGATCGATCCGGAGAACATGGGTAAAGACCTCCTGCCGGTTGATCCGAAGAATCGAGTGTATGGAGTCCCGCCTTGAGGCGGAATGCTCGCATTGCAGAGGCGTTCCGATTCGGCGCATTCCGCCTAAAGGCGGGACTCCATACACAACATGACTTGCCTTTTCCGTCTCAGGGCGTCTCGAAGGGACATGGACGGCTGTTTCAAGAAAACGCTGCTGACTGCCCGACCGCTATAGGGAAGGCGTAGGAAGGCGTCAAGGCAAAACGATTGCGGAATGCGGAATGCGGAGTGCGGAATGCGGAACAGACGGGGTGGACGAGATAGACGTGATGGACGGAATGGACACTCCGCACTCCGAACTCTTCATCCCGCACTCCGCACTCTGCACTCCGAACTCTTCATTCCACATTCCGCATTCCGCACTCCGCATTCCGCATTCGCCATTCGGCGCTCTCTTTTTCCTTGTTGGGATTAGCCAGGGGGAAGATACTTCGCCTCACTACACGAGCACGAGGAGGCCCCTCCATGGTCAAACGCTGGTTTGCGGTTGTCGCGCTGGCGGCGGGAGCCGCCATCTCAAGCGGGTGCGTTATCGGGCCGCTGATGGCGCTCGGCGGACGCGCCAAGCTTCAGGAAGAGACGATTGTCGCCCCGAAGCATTTCTGGATCGTCTCCAAAGTGGCGTTGCTCACCCTATCCGGAATGATCACGAGCGAGGGCGACGGCTTCCTGATTCCCGCCGACAGCGCGGTCGTCCACTTCATAGACCAGCTAAAGGCGGCCGAAGACGACCCTCTGGTCAAAGCCGTAGTGCTGCGGATCGACTCGCCCGGCGGCGACGTGACGGCCAGCGACATCATCTATCGCGAACTCCTGCGCTTCCGGGAAAAACGGACGATTCCGGTCTATGTCTCGATGATGGGCACGGCGGCGTCGGGCGCGTATTACATCTCGATGGCGGCGGACCGGGTCTACGCGCACCCGACCACGGTGACCGGCAGCATCGGCGTCCTCGCCCAGCTCCCCAAACTCCAGGGGCTGGCGCAGAAGATCGGCGTGGACATGCGCACCATCAAGTCGGGGCCGGAGAAGGACATGGGCTCGATCTGGCGCGACTTCGCCCCCGGAGAGCAAAAGCTGTTTCAAGATTTGATCGACACCATGTACGAGCGGTTTCTGGACGTGGTGGCTCAGGGCCGGCCACGGCTGACGCGGGATCAAATCCGCCCGCTGGCCGATGGGCGCGTCTACACGGCCCAGGAGGCGGCGGACAAGGGCCTCATCGATGGGATCAAGTACCTGGACGAGGTGATCGAGGAAGCGAAGGCCGCCGCCAATATCAAGGGCGCGCGGGTGGTCGGGTATCGCAAACCGTACGGGTACAAGGGCCATATCTACGCGGAAGCCGACGCGCCGCCCGCCCCGCGGACGGTGATTCAACTGAACGCCCAGGAACTCTTGCAGCCGCTCACGCAGCCGCGGTTCCTGTACCTGTGGGCGCCATGAGGCATTGCCGATCGCGGTTCGACGCTGCTCACCACAGGCCGATTTTCGATTGCCGATTGAAACCGCCAGGCGGCGCTCCCGGATACGACCTGAAGGTCGCACTCCGAACCTTGTCCCAGGAGCCGGTCGATGGCTTTCTCGCCCGTCGCCATCGTGGACAACATCGAACGCGTGATCGTCGGCAAACGCCTGGCCGTTTCGCAGACGGCGGCGGCGCTGGTGGCGGGCGGACATATTCTCATCGAGGACGTGCCGGGGACGGGCAAGACGGTGCTGGCCAAATCGCTGGCGCGCTCAATCGCCGCGGACTTCAAGCGCGTGCAGTTCACCCCCGACCTGCTGCCCTCCGACATCACCGGCGTGTCCATTTACAATCAGAAGAGCGGGGAGTTCGAGTTTCGCGCCGGGCCGGTGTTCACCAACGTGCTGCTGGCGGACGAATTGAACCGCGCCACGCCGCGCACGCAGTCGGCGTTGCTCGAAAGCATGGAAGAGCGGCAGGTGACGGCCGACGGGGCGGCGCGTCCGCTGCCCGATCCGTTCTTCGTCATCGCGACGCAGAACCCCATCGAACAGGAAGGCGTCTATCGCCTGCCCGAGGCGCAACTCGACCGGTTTTTAATGAAGATCAGCCTCGGCTACCCCGACCCCCAGGAAGAGGCGCGGATCGTCGAGGACCAGCGCCAGGCGCATCCGCTGGAGTCGCTCGCGGCGGTGGCTACGGCGGCCGACGTGCTCGAAGCGCGCCGCGCCGCCCGCGAGATCCACGTGGCGCCGCCGGTCCTCGACTACATGACCCAGATCGTCCGCGCCACGCGCCGCCACAAGGACGCGCTGCTGGGGGCCAGCCCGCGGGCTTCGCTGGCGCTCTACCGCGCGAGCCAGGCGATGGCCCTCCTTCTCGGCAAGAAGTTCGTGATCCCCGACGTGGTCAAGGGCCTCGCGCCCGCCATTCTCCGCCATCGCCTCTTGCTGCAGCCCCAAGCGCTGATCAGCGGCCGCACGCCGGACCTGATCATCCGCGAGATCCTGGAGAAGATCGAAGTTCCGGTGTGCGATTACGCCACCGGGTGAAGCAAATGCGGAATGCGGAGTGCGGAGTGCGGAATAAACGACAACGGCGTAGGGAATTGGGATTTGCGCGGGAGTCTTCTGCAGTCCGTTTTGCATTCCACATTCCGCACTCCGCATTCCGCATTCGTTGACCCATGGACCGCGACTTCATCATCCCCCTCTTCACCAAACGCAACGGGCTGGCCGTGGCGGCGGGCTTGGCGTTGTTCTTCGGCGTGGAGGATGGGAATCGCTCGCTCATCGCCTTGGCTATTCTCTTCACGGCGTTTCTGGCGACCGGCTGGTGGTTCGCGCGCGGGCTGCTCGACCGATTCCAGGCGGAACGGCGCCATTCGCCGCGCTGCCTGGAAGACGAGAGTTTGTGGGTGGAATTGCGCCTGTGGAACGAGGGCCGCAAACCGGCGCTGATGCTGGAGGTGGAAGACCAGTTCGAGCCGGCGCTGCGGTCGCGCGTGCGGGCGCTGATTCCCGAACCGGTCGCCGCGAACGAAGAGGCGACCCTTTCGTACCGGCGCGCGTGCGAGAGGCGCCGCGGGCTATACGTGCTCGGGCCGCTGCGCCTGCGCGCCGCCGATCCGCTGGGCCTGTTCCCGCGCGAGCGCGAGATGGAGGCGTTCAGCCAGCTGCGGGTCGTGCCGAGGGCCGCGCGTCTGAAGCGATTCGACGTCCTCGGGCGCGGGACGCATTTCGGCGTCGGCGTGGAGACGGCGGGGCGGCCCGGGCCGGGCGAGGAGTTTCTCGAACTGCGCGACTATCGCCGGGGCGACAGTCCGCGCCTCATCCACTGGCCCTCGTCGGCGCGGCTGGGGCGAATGGTGGTCAAGGAACTCAACGTCAACGTTTCGACCGAGGTCGCCATCTTCCTCGACATGACGCGGCTGGCGCACACGGGCGTCGGCGACGTGACCTCGGCGGAATGGGCGATCAAGGCCTGCGTCTCGATCGCCGAGGCGGCCATCGCGCGCCAGCATCGGGTCGGCTTGTTCCTGGTGGGAAAGGAAATCGAAGAGATCCCCTTCGGCGGCGGGCCGGTCCAGTTCAACCAGATCCTCGACGGCCTGACCCTGGCGCGCGTGGGCGGCGAGGGACGCTTCCACGAAGAGGCGGTTCGCCGCCTGGGGCGCATCCGGCGGGGCGCGACGGCCGTCTTCATCGTTACGGCCACGCGCGTCGACCCCGAGGGGATGGAGTCGCTGCTGCGCCACTTGTGGCTGGAGGGGCGCAAGACCATCGTCGTGCTCGTCGACGATCGCACGTTTCTGAAGATCTGGGGCGAGCAGGAGCGGCAGCAGACCGAGGCGCCGGCGCTGCGCGACCTGGCCCGGCGGTTCGCCCTCGTCGGCGCTCGGGTCTACCGCATCGCCAAGGACGACGACCCGCGTCAGAGGTTGGAGCGGACGGATATCGAGTTCTGATTGGACAGCCGATCGAGCGCGGCATAGACGACGCCACGCCACGTCATCAAAATGACCTCCCGCCGCGGGCGCCTGCCGGAGTTGCGGCTTGCCGTTCGCCCTCCCCGCGAAGGGCCGCTTTCATCACGTCGTACAGGGATTGTCCGCGGTACGGGCCCGACGGCGACGTGAACACCCGCGCGCTGTCCCAGGCGCCTTGCAGGATCGGCCAGACAAACGTGTAGCCCTCCCGCTCTTGCGCGGCGGCGATTTCCTCCAGTTTTCGCGCCCGCTCGTCGGGGTCCAGTTTCATGAACTCGTTCGTTTGCCCGGGGAAGTCGATGTAGAGAAGGCGTTTCTCCACGCCGGGAACGGCGCCGAGCGCTTTCAGTTTCTCCCGATCCGGGGCGAATCCCTCCTGCTTCTTCACGCCGACCTCCACGATCGAGGCAAATCCCTGGGGATCGTAGATCCCGCCGACCAGGTTGACGGCGATGCGGCGCCATCCCTGTTCGCGCAGCCGCAGGAACATGTCGCGGACCTGCTCCGGCGTGTGCGATGGCGCAAACGGCTTCCAGTTGTCCAGGCTAAGGATTCGCATCGGCGGATCGACGGGGAAGCCGTAGAGCGATTGGGCCGTGTCGAAGAACGTGCCCATGTCGTATTCGTTCAGGCTGAGCCGCGGGGTGATGACGCACCCCGGCGCGCCCCCCCGCATCGACGCGTTGAGAAACTCGACGACCGTCATCGGCGGCTGGCCTTCGGCGACCGGCACGAGGGCGGTCGGATCCAAGCGCCCGTCCGTATAGCGTTCGAGCACGTTCGGCTTCAGTTCGGCGATGAGGGAGAGAATCTGCTGGGCGTTGTAGTCCGTGGGGTCCCAGTGGGCCAAGCCGCGGCGATCGCCCCGGTTCGACAGGGGGCGGATTCGGACATACAGGCCATCGGGAATCGGCGGGCCGTCCGCGGATTGTGGCGTGTTCTGTTCCGACGGATTCGCCCCGGCCGCCAAGGCCAAAACCATCCAGGTCATTGCCGTGATTCGCATCGCGCCCAATCTCCCAAGGCTCTTCCAAGGCCGAGCACGGAGTCCCGCCTTCAGGCGGAATGCCGCGCATCGTAGATAGTTCGTCAAATGTGGCATTCCGCCTGAAGGCGGGACTAGCCGTTCGCCTTGTGTTGAAGGGAGGTCTCGTGAACGTCGGGAAAGACGAGGCGGACGAAGGCGACGCCCTTGGCATTCAAGCCCGTCAACTCATAGGCGGCGGGATCGTAGTTCTTGAATTCCGTCTTCCCCAGCGTCTCGAACTTCTCGCCGTCCCCGGAGACCTGGACTTCGACCGTTTTCGTGCCGCCGAACGAGGAGTTGTAAACGCGGATGGCGTTGACCGTGAACTTGCCCTGCAAGTCGACGGTCACCTGTTTGGAAAAGGTCATGGCCGCGCCGGTCGAGAACGAAGTCTTGTTCGAATCCGCGGCGTCCCCATCGGTCAGGCCGGCCCACAGGCCATCCTTGTTCAGTCCGTTCGCTTGCGAGCAGACAAACGGCTTGCCCACGGCGATGCCGCTCACCTTGTTGTCCGCGCCTTGTTCAAACTCATCGGTGCGGAAGGGAACGGCCGGCAGTTCTTCTTTGTTGTAGAGATTGCACAGGGGGAAGTCAGCCCACGCGTAGCGAACCGCTACGGGCTTCTGGATTTCGGGATTCGACACGACCACCGTGTTGTCCTTGATGACGGCGTTCGCCCATTGGAACTTCTTATCCTCGCCGCAGATCGCGAAGCCTTTGAGTTCGCCGCCCGCGAGATGATGACCGTCGAGGTCGACCTCCTTGGCGACCAGTGCGCTCCCGACGTTGTCGAACTCGACGACGGCTTGATTGCCCTGCACGGTCATCTTCTTGCACGCGGGGCCGGAGTAGACGATGTCCTTGCCGTACGCGACCTTCAACGCTCCCAGGGCGAGACGCTCGCCGACGGTCGGCTTGTACGGCGGGTGGACATTGTTCTGAAGGCCGCCGTCGATCGCCACGGCCATGGCGGTGTTGGGCAGCGCGAGGGTCATCGTTTGCGCTTCGCGCAGATACGCCCATTCCGGGTCCTCCGGCTCTTCGGCGGCCTGGTGGTACGAGGCCAGTTGCACGAACAGGAACGGGAAATCGCCTTCGCCCCAATAAGTGCGCCACGACTCGATGAGCGCGGGGAAGAGCGTCCGGTACTGCGCCGCGCGCCCCGCGTTGCTTTCGCCCTGATACCAGATGGCGCCTTTGATGCGGAATTCCTGCAGCGGGGCGATCATGAAGTGATACAGCCCGGAGGGGCGCTTCAGGGCCTCCGGCCCCATCGGCGCGGGCGGGGCCTTGGTGGCCGTCTTGTCGCCGGCCTTCCGCCTCGCCTGGAACGCCGCGAGTTTCTTTTGGTAGTCCGCCTCGGCCTGTGGATATCTGGCCAGCGCCGCCTGATACGAGTCGAGGATGCTCTGAAATTCCTGGCGGCTGCGGATTACGTAGGGCGCTACCCACGACTCGGCCGTCGTGCCGCCGACGGTCGAATAGATCAGCCCGATGGGGACATCCAGATCCTTTTGCAGGTTGCGTCCGAAGTAATATCCGGTAGCCGAGAATAGGTTGGCGCTCTTCGGATCGCACGGCCGCCAGGCGGGCCCAAAATCGGCGGGGGCCTTCACGTCCGATTGGGGCGTGTCGGCTGCGCCTTGCGCCACCTTGAAGAGCCGGATCCTGTCATTGGCGTATGTCTCCGAATCGGCAAAGAGGTCCTGGTAAGGCGCGTATTTCTCCCCCTTGTAGGACGCCAGGGTCGAGGCCATATTCGACTGCCCCGTGCACAGCCACACGTCGCCCACGAGCACGTTATGCAACGTGAGCGTGTAGGCGCCCTTGATGGTGATCGTGTACGGGCCGCCGGCCTTCATCGCTGGGAGAGTTACTGGCCACCACCCGTTGCACGTTGTGACCTCGGCATTTGGCCCGATGATCTCGACGGTGACTTCCATGCGGTCGTCGACCTCGCCATAGACGGTCACCGGCATGTCACGCTGCAAGACCATGTTGTCCGTGAACAGACCATGTAGGTGCATCTCAGGAGTAGGAAACGCCGCGGTCGCGATTTGCAGGAATGCAGTGAACAAGAGTCGTATGGACGTGGCGTGTGAGCGATTCATATGATTTCTTCAACCCTTTCGCATGAGTCTGTCCTTCGGCAAATCGTCCTGCCCCTAATCGTCCTGCCTTGGCGGATTTGGTGTCTCAGCACGGCCACAGGCAGGACGATTTTTGGGCAGAACGATTAACAACTATAGAACTGGGGGCAATGCATAGCCTCAAGTGACGGCGGAAGACCGTCCTACTCTTCCGCGGCTTTCTTCGCCCCGGCTTTCTTCCCTGCGCCCTTTTTGGGCGCCGCTTTTTCCGGGCCTGCCTTTTCCGCGCCAGCCTTCTTCGCTCCGGCTTTCGGCGCCGCCTTTCCCGCCTCCGCTCCCTTGGCGCCCGCCTTCGGCGCCGCCGCCTTCCTTCTCTGAGCGGCTCTCTTTCTCTCTTCCGCTTCGGCCTCAGCGGAAATCGTCTTTCCGCCGGCGGGATTCAGCCTGTCGAGAACGGCCTGGAGGCGCTTGCGCGCGGCGAGGGCCTTCTCGTCCTTCGTGTCCGCGGGGACGGGCTCTTCGACGAACGGGGCGTCCTTCATGTTGAAGAGATCGCCCGCCTCATTGAGCTTCCAGTCTTTCTCGCGGACGTACCAATGGCGGCCCAGCTGCACGAAGATCCACTCGCGCGGCGTGCCGGGCTTGCCGCGCAGTTGCGGCGCGAAACTATGGCCGTCGAAGGTAAGTTTCTCCGGCATCTTCGCGCCGGCCAGGTCGGCGAAGGTCGCGTACATATCGGTGAAGTCCAGCAGGTCGGGGAGGACTTTCCCTTCCGGCGTCGTCCCCTTCCAGCGGGCGACGAACGGAACGTGCGCGCCGCCTTCCCACATGGAGCCTTTGGCGCCGTGCACCTCGCGCCCGCCGATCGTGCCCGACTTCTTGGCCGTGCCATTGTCGCCGGTGAAGATGATCAGCGTGTTCTCGCTCAGGCCCAACTTCTCGATCTCGTCCACGACCTTGCCGAGCAATTTGTCCATATAGGCGACGTTGTCGGCATAGAGGTCCTTGCTGTCGGGCGCGCTGTCGGGGGTGCGCAGGATGGGCCCGTGGACGAGATGGGTCGGGTAATAGACAAAGAACGGCTCGTCGCGATGGCGCTTGACGAAGTCCATGGCGAACTCGTGAGCCATGTCGGGCATGTAGACCTCTTCCGGGGTCTCCACCTCTTCGCCATTCTTCGTGTAGTTCTTCTGCCAGTACCAGCCGCCGGCCTTCGGATCGGTCAGCCACTCGTCGTAGCCCCAGTCGCCCGGCGTCTCGCCGATCTGCCGCCACTTGCCCGACGAGCAGGTCGCGTAGCCCGCCTGCTTGAGCATCTTGGCGATGGGGAACTCGTCGGCGGATTTCGCGCCCGGCCCCTTGGCCCCCCACGCCCCGTTCGTCAACCCGCCGGTGCGGAACGCATAGCGGCCGGTATTGAACTCGCAGCGTGTCGGGCCGCATAGCGGGGCGCAATAACACGTCTCAAAGCGAATCCCCTTCTTGGCCAACGCGTCAATCCGCGGGGTCAGATTCTTATACGTGTCCGACCCGTAGCAGCCGATGTCGTCAATCCCCACGTCGTCGGACAGAAAGAAGATGATGTTGGGCTTCTTCTTGTTCGCCGCCTCGGCGGCCCGCGCCCATCGCGGCGCCGCCAACGCCGCCGCTCCCAACCCCGCGGCCTTCAACCACTCTCTTCTGCTCCACGTTCCCATTTCACGCCTCCTCTGCGAACTAAGGTGGTCTGACTGTTTGCCCGCCGGGGGAAGTCCACGATGCGAGACGTCGGGCGCCGCGACTGGACCCCCCGCCAACACGAGCCTCACGAGATCCGGCATCCAGCGGATGGCGTCTTGTAGCATTCCCTGCTCGCTTGCTGAAGCAATTTCTTGGGGCGCGGGCGGCGCGGGGCGCATTCCGCCGAGTGGACCGCGGTAGAGAGGGCCGATCGGGAATGGGTCGAGGCCGTTGCGCCCCGAAGGCGTCGCATTCACCAGGCCGTGTTCGCGCGGACTTTTTCGGAACGGGGGACAAGGGATGACTCGGCAACGCGGGAGACGCTTCCGCCCTGCCGTTTCTCCTTGAGCTTCTGATGGAAAGGCCGTACAAGGGCCGCCGTTGCGTCCCGCGGCGGGCTGTTTACCAATTTGAGAGTTTTTAACCGTCTCCGAACGGCGGATCGTCACGACCTTTTCCAGGAACGGATTGGCCTCATGAAGATACTCGTCACCGGCGCGGCCGGGTTCATCGGCTCCCATTTGTCGGAACGCCTGGCAGACCTGGGGCATGCGGTGATCGGGCTGGACTGCTTCACCGATTATTACGCCCGCTCGCTGAAAGAATTGAACGCCGCCGAAGTGCGCAAGAAAGGCGTCCCCATCCTGGAACTGGACCTGGCCGAAGACGATCTGGCGGAAGCGGTTAGCGGCGCCGAGATCGTCTACCACCTGGCCGGCCAGCCGGGCATTTCCTCGACCACCCCGTTCGACATCTATTTGAAGAACAACATCGTCGCCACGGCGCGGCTGGTCGAGGCCGTGTATCGGCTTTCCACGCTGAAGTGTTTCGTCAACATCGCGACCTCCTCCATTTACGGCCTGTTCGCCACCGACTCCGAGGAGGCCCCGCCGAAACCGACGTCGCACTATGGCGTCACCAAGCTGGCCGCCGAGCAGACGGCCCTTTCCTATTGGCGGGACAAACGGATGCCCGCCTGCTCGTTGCGCATTTTCTCGGTCTACGGCGAACGCGAACGGCCCGAGAAACTCTACCCGAAACTCATTCAATGCATCCTCGACGACCAGCCGTTCCCGCTGTTCGAGGGAAGCGAGAAGCACTCGCGCTCGTTCACCTACGTCGGCGACGTGGTCGACGGAATGGTGGCCGTGCTGGCGCGGATGGAAGCCTGCCGGGGAGAGATCATCAACATCGGTTCGGACATCGAGATCACCACGGGCGACGGCATCCGCATCGTCGAGAAGATCCTCGGACGCAAGGCGCGACTGGCCATTCAGCCGAAGCGCTCGGGCGACCAGCTGCGCACGCGCGCCTCCATCGACAAGGCGAGGCGGCTCCTGGGCTACTCGCCGAAGACGCGCCCCGAAGACGGGCTGCGCGCCGAGGTCGAGTGGTTCGCGAAACGGGTGTATGGGAAGAGTTAGAGCGCAATGACAAGAGAAAGGCAGAATAATAGGGGGCATAATAATATAGTTTATTATTCTGTCCTCTATTATTCTGCCTTTTTCTTTGCTGAGGCCTGAGCTTCCATGAAAGTCGCCACCGCCCAACAGATGCGCGAGATCGATCGGATGGCGATCGAGAAGCGCGGCATCCCCGGCCGGACGCTGATGGAGCGCGCGGGGCGAGCCGTGGCCAACGAGGCGTTGGCGCGCTTTGAGCCCGATTCGGCGATCGTCCTGGCGGGCAAAGGCAACAACGGCGGCGACGGCTTCGTCGTCGCGCGGCTGCTGCACGAGGCCGGCGTGCGCTGCCGCGTCGAGTTGTTCGCCGCCTTCGAGGAGTTGAAAGGCGACGCGTTGGCGCAGTTCCAGGCTTTGCCGACCGGCGTGAAGGTCGAGCCGCGCGCGACCGCCGAGGGCCTGGCTGAGGTCATTGAGCCGTACGACGTGATCATCGACGCGCTGCTGGGGACCGGCGCGCGGGGGGCGGCGCGCGGCGCGCTCGGCGAGGCGATTGAGGCGATGAACGCCGCGCCCGCGCCGATTATCGCCATCGACGTTCCATCGGGCCTGCCCGCCGACGGCGCCGCGCCCGAAGGCCCGTGCGTGCGGGCCGCGGCCACGGTGACCCTGGGCCTGCCGAAGATCGGGCTGGTCACTTATCCCGGCCTCGGATACGCGGGCGCGGTCACGGTGGCCGACCTCGGCTTCCCGCGCGACCTGCTGGAGAGTTCCAATCTGAAACTGAGCATTCATGGGCCGGACGAAATCGGCTCGTTCCTGCCGCGCCGGCCGGGCGATGGCAACAAGGGGACGTTCGGCAAGGCGCTGATTCTGGCCGGCTCGACGGGCATGACCGGCGCGGCGGTCCTGGCCGCGCGCGCGGCGGGGCGTTCGGGCGCGGGGCTGATCTACTGCGGCGTGCCGGCGGGCCTGGAGATCGTGTTCGACATCCTGCTGGTCGAAGCGGTCAAGCGACGCATTCCCAGCCGGGCGGGCGGGCGTTTCGACGAGGCGTCCATCGACGCGGCGCTGGCGGCGGCGCGCGAGGTCGAGTCGGTGGCGCTGGGGCCGGGGCTTTCAACCGAGCCCGGCGTGGCGGAGTTCGTCCGCGCGATTCTGGAGCAGTATCGCGGGGCGCTCGTGCTGGACGCCGACGGGTTGAATGTTCTGGGAGAAGAGCCGGATGTCCTGCGCCGGCGTCCGGGGCCGACCATCGTCACGCCGCATCCCGGGGAGATGGGCCGTCTGATCGGCCGGAGCGCGCGCGACGTGCAGGCCGATCGCGTTGGGATTGCGCGATCCTTCGCGGAGCGCCACAATGTCGTCGTGGTTCTCAAAGGCGCGCAGTCGGTGATCGCCGAACCGAACGGCCAGGCCGCGCTCAACACCTCCGGCAACAGCGGCATGGCCAAGGGGGGAAGCGGCGACGTGTTGACGGGCCTGATCGCGGGCCTTCTCGCGCAAGGCCTCGACCCGGCGCGCGCGGCGCAGGCCGGCGTTTTCCTGCATGGCCTGGCGGGGGACATCGCCGCCCGCCGCCACGGAGTTCGCGCCATGACCCCCAGCGACATGATTGAGTGTTTGGGGGAAGCGTTCCAGACCATCGAGAAGGCGGCGAGAGAGAAGGAAGGGCGAAGAACCAAGGAATAAGGACGAAGGAAATCGGGCGCTGTAAGCGGCGCAGGCTTTCCAGCCTGTGATGCCGCGAATCGGACGTGGGCGCCGCTCACAGGCTGGAAAGCCTGCGCCACTTACAGCGCATTACCGATCGCGGCATAAACAATGCGGCGCCACCCTCGCATGATTCCCAATACTGACGGGGCTTTCATGAGGTGGCGTTGTTGCATTATTTATGCCGCGATATGTAATGGGGCGATGCGCTGGAACCACGATCTTCAAGACGCCTTCGCTGGTCTCCTACTGCATGCGAACGTGGCTACCGCGCCGAGGCGCCACAACCCATCCGTCGCGCTGAAGCGCATGAATGACTCTGTCGAAGCTGAGCGAAGGGACCTTC
>JAPLSS010000787.1 GCA_026398515.1 Candidatus Sumerlaeota bacterium
GTTCGACGTCCTCTCGGAGGCGTCGCTGCCGGACGAGAAGGCGGCGACCATCGCGGCCCTGCGGGGCGCGCTCGAACGGGCTGACATCGTGATCGTCACCGGCGGAGTGTCGGTGGGCGAGTTCGACTTCGTCCACGAGGCGCTGCCGGCTGTGGGGCTGACGACGCATTTCTCGCGCCTCGCGGTCAAGCCGGGAAAGCCGACCGTCTTCGCCACGGCGCGCGGCAAGGCCGTGTTCGCGCTGCCCGGCAATCCGGTGGCCGCGTTTCTGATGTTTCATTTGCTCGTCCTGCGCGCGGCGGCGCTGATGAGCGGCGCGGCGCCCCGGATGCGGACCTGCCGGCTGCGGCTCGCCTGCGATTTCACGCAACGACGCGACGAGCGGATGCATTTCATCCCGTGCCGCTTGAACGAAGAGGGGGAGATCGAGCCGCTGGAGTTCCACGGCTCGGGGCACCTGTTGTCGTTGTCCGGCGCCGACGGTTTTTTCCTGACGCCCATCGGGACATCGAAGATTCAGGCCGGCGAAGAGGCGGCCTTTGCGCCGCTGAACATGACGATCAGTTCGTAGCGCGACCTTGAGGTCGGATACGTCCTGTGAGTCCATAAGGTCCAATGAACACCCTTAAGGCCTGAAGGTCGCACTGCGAACTCCGAAAATGAACCACAAGCCCAAACACACGCTTGTCGACCCTTACGGCCGCGCGATCACGTGCCTGCGGATCTCCGTGACCGACCGCTGCAACTTGCGGTGCTGGTATTGCGCGCCCGCCAAGGGCGTGAAGCCGCTTCCGCGCGAGGCGATTCTCTCATTCGAGGAAATCGCGGAAGTGGCCCGGGCCGCCGCCGACCGGGGGGTGCGCAAGGCGCGGCTGACCGGCGGCGAGCCGCTCCTGCGCCGCGGCATCGAGACGCTGACGCGGATGCTGGCCGCCATTCCGGGCATCGACGATCTGGCCATGACGACGAACGGCGCGCTGTTGGCCGCACACGCGCGCCCTCTCGCCGACGCCGGACTCCAACGGGTGAACATCAGTCTCGACACGATGGACCCCGAACGTTATCGCGCTTTGACCGGCGGCGATATCGAACCGGTGTTGGCGGGAATCCGCGCCGCCCAAGCTGCGGGTCTGACGCCGATCAAACTGAACTGCGTTGTCTCAGACCTGTCCACTCCGTCCGCCTCGTCCGACGCCCGCTCGGTGGCCGCCTTCGGTCGCGCCCACGGCTACGAAGTCCGCTTCATCCGCCAGATGAATCTGGCCACCGGCGCCTTCTCGGTCGTGGAGGGCGGAACGGGCGGCGATTGCCCGCGCTGCGACCGGCTTCGGTTGTCGAGCCACGGCATCGTGCGCCCCTGCCTGTTTTCGGACCTCGGGTTCAGCGTGCGCGAACTGGGCGCGGCGCGGGCGCTCGAACAGGCGGTTCGCGAGAAACCCGAAGCGGGAAAGCCGTGCGCGCGCGACGGCCTGGCTCAACGCGCCGGCGGCATTCGCGGCATTGGAGGATAAGGCGATGGCGCTTTCGCACGCCGACGACGAAGGCCGCGCCCGCATGGTGGACGTGGGCGGCAAGATCCCACAGCGGAGAACGGCCCGCGCGGAAGGCCGCATCGCGCTGGCCCCCGAGACCATCGCCCTGATCCGCGCGAACCAGATTCAGAAGGGCGACGTGCTGACCGTGGCCCGGATCGCGGGAATCCAGGCGGCCAAGCGGACGGCGGAATTGATCCCGTTGTGCCATCCGCTGCCACTGGACAAAATAGATGTTTCTTTGATACTTAATGAAGACTGCGTCGTCGCGCGGAGCGAAGTCGGCTGCGTCGGCAAGACCGGCGTGGAAATGGAAGCGTTGACGGGGGTCAGCGTCGCCCTGTTGGCCGTCTACGATATGTGCAAGAGCGTCGACAGCCGGATGCGCATCGGCGGCATCCATCTGGTCGAGAAGGTCAAGCGCGATGTCGAACCGGATTGAGGTGGTCTCCGTCAACGTCTCCAAGGCGAAGGGGACGGCGAAGTCGCCGGCGGCGCACATCGTGTTGGACGCGCTCGGCGTTCAAGGCGACGCCCACGCCGGGCCGGGCCTGCGTCAGGTGAGCCTGCTCGCTCAGGAGAGCATGGATCGCTTCGCCGCGGAGACGGGCCAGGCCGTTCTGCCCGGCGACTTTGCCGAGAACGTCACCCTGCGCGGGCTGGACCTGGCCCGCGCGTGCCCGTTGGACCGTTTTCGCATTGGCGAGGCGGAACTGGAAGTCACGCAGATAGGCAAGGAGTGCCACGGCGAGGGCTGCGCCATTTTCCGGAACGTCGGGCGTTGCGTCATGCCGAAGGAAGGCGTCTTCTGCCGCGTCCGCCGGGGCGGGGTCGTTCGTCCAGGCGATTTCGCGGAATACCTGCCGAGAACGCTGAGGGTTTTCATCATCACGTCGAGCGACCGGGCGGCGAGCGGAGAATACGAGGACCGTGGCGGGCCGCGCATCCAGGAATCGCTGGAGGCGTCCCTCGGCGGCCGGCGGGAGAACCCCTGGCGCCTAGAGATCGCCGCGACAATTCTGCCCGACGAACCGGATCAACTGCGGGATACGTTGAAAGACGCGTTGGACCGCGGCGTCGACGTCATCTTCACCACCGGAGGCACGGGCGTCGGGCCGCGGGATTGCGTTCCCGAGACGGTCGCGGCGTTCTGCGACAAGATGATCCCGGGGATCATGGAGCGCATCCGCGCCGAGTTCGGCGCGCGCAATCCCCGCGCTCTCCTCAGCCGCTCGGTGGCCGGAGTAGCCGGGACGACGGCGATCTACACGCTCCCCGGCAGCCCCCGCGCGGTGGACGAATACATGGGCGAAATCCTTCAGACGCTGGAGCATCTGATCTACATGATCCACGGGCTGGATGCGCATTGACCAGCGGTTCGTGGCGCAGGCCTTCCAGCCGGCGCGTTGTTTGCGCCGCAATCTCGGCCGCGCAGGCTGGAAAGCCTACGCCACTCGCGCGTCGGACGATTCTCCGCCGTAGGAAGGGCATTGACATCGTCGAACCGTCGGTGTCTTGAATACGCTCATGGACACTGCCAACAGGGACAGACACGAGCGGAATCTGCGCGAGGCGCTCACGACGCTTGTCGAGCGATGTCCTGTCCTGGCGGAGACCGTCTATTGGGCGGGGACGTCTGCGGTGTCCATGGAAGAACTAGGCCACCGGCAGTCTCTCGACCTCGACTTTCACACACGCTCGGCGCTGATGGACGTTCGCCCGATTCTGGCGCGGATTCGGGCCGCGTTTGGCGGGGATTTCGAGTTGATCCAGGCGCCCGATGAGTTCGGTTCGGGATTCCGAGGCGTCATCCGGCTGTCCCGTGGTGAGCGAGTGACCATTGAAGTCCTATCGAACTACCAGGATGTGCCCGATGACCAACTGGTGGCATCAAATGTCGTGGCGCCGCTTCGGCGGGTGTCTCTAACCAAGTACTTGTCGGACAAGGTGCAATGCATCGCGGAACGAAACGAAGCCCGCGACCTGGTCGATGTCTGCGCGGTTCTCCGGCGACGCCCCGACCTAGAGCAACTCGCGCGGCGCCGGGTGGCGGAACAAGATGGATTGCTGATGGCGGAACGGCTTCTGCGCTGGACCGACGCGGAAATCCTCAGCGATCTGAAGTCTTACCGCGACGCCAGCCTCGCGGACGCCCAATGGACCCGAGACACGTTCATGCGATGGCTGAAAGCGGAGGCTTCCGGGGCAGAGGAGAAGACATGAAGCAAACCGCGGGGTACATTCACAGCATGGGGACGGCGCGGTGCTGGATTGCGCCCGACCGCTGCATCGTTCTTCCCGTGGCGCCAGGCATCCTCAAGCACCCCGCCCTCGAGGACTTGCCCGGGCTGCTCGAAGACCCCGATGTTGCCCGCAAGTATACGGTCGAGGCTTTGCGCCGGGCGCCTTGGCAGGTTGTGCGCGAGTTCGACCGCCGATGGCTGCTGGAATGCCTTGCTCAAGCGGATCTTAGCCCCGGGCGCCGCGCGGCTCTCGAATTCCTGTTGCTGCCCTGAGAGGGCAGGCCAAGGAAGCCCGAGCGTTGTTCCGTGGCGCATACGAAACGGCGCAGACTGGAATGCCTGGCCCGCATGGATCACCCCTTCTTCCTCACCGCGCCGGCGGGAGTCAGCGGCTTGCCGGTCTTGCCGCGGATGTAACTCTTCTCGGCGAGCGGCTCGGCGATGAGGAGCGAGCAGCGCGCGGCGGCGGCGAGGCGCAAGGCAGCCAGCCACGGTTCGATGGCCTCGGCACCTTCCTGGGCGATGTAGATCGGGAAGGACCGCCCTTGCGAATCCGTCAGCAGCAGAATCGGGGCAGCGTTTCCCATGTCCTCCGGCATGTAGACGCGGGTCTGTTCGATTCGCCGCAGAACGCCTTCGGCGAAGGCCTTGGCGGGCTTGGATTGCTTCAAATCATCGCTAATCATCTCCGCCATCCTTTCCAGAAGCCCTGGACAGCCCCGGGTTTCGCGCCACGTTCAGCCCGAAACGATTCCGAGCGGCGAGAAACCCGGGACTCGACAGCCGGCGGTTCCCGACAGGCACCGCTATGGCGCGACCGGCAGCGGCGCGGGCTTCTTCCCCATCATCCGCTCGACCGTTTCCTGGAACAGTTTGCGCAGCGCCGTCTTCGGCAGATTCATTCCACGGAAGAACTGGCCTTCCGGGATGCGGTCGCCGCCGGGAAATTCCCTCGGCATCAACTCGCTCGTGCCGTAGTACGCGCGCGTCCAGCGGTGCATCCGGCCCCCGCCGGCTTCGCGCCCGCGGGCGAACCCGACGTCGTGCATGTCCGTTCCGAAGACGATGCGGTGGCCCCACTCCAGGAAGAAGTCGCGCGCCTCGTCGATCTTGGGGAGGAAGTCGATGAACATGATCGCGCCCGGGGTCGTATCGAAAAACACGTGGGGGTATCGCTGGAACATCGCGCGCGCCCGCGGGAAGTCGGTGCTCAGGAAATAGAAATGCGCGAAAATGACATGCAGTTGCGGGTGGCGCTTCAGGACATTCTCGGCCTCCGCGCGCACCTGCTCCAGACTCGGATCGGTCGGCTTGTCGTAAAGCCATCCCTTCTTGCGCGCGAATTCGTGGATCTGGTTGGCGTCCCAGAATTGCGGCGGATCGCCCACGTGCCACAGCAACGGAATCCCCACCTTCTCGGCATTGGCGAAGAACGGCTCATAGACATCGCTGTCCAACCCCCAAGGCAGCCTGCGCCGGCTCGTCGGCTTGCTTTCGATCATCTTGATGCCGTCGAATCCCTGGGCCTTCAGCCGCGCCGGCTGTTCGCTCAATCGCGCCGCCAACGCTTTTGTGTCGGCCCCCTTCGGGTCCTCCCAGAAGCCCTGGCCGTAATCGAGCCGGGGGAAGAGGTAGAACCGGTCGGGGTGGGCCTTCTTGTAGCGACGGAGGCAATCGTTGAGCATGGCGCCACTGGAGGGAGACAAGCCGATCAGCCCCAGACGGGCGCATCCCCCGGCGTCCATGCCGTCGGTGATCGTCCCGACCGGCTCGGGGCTCTGGACGTGGACGTGGATGTCCGTCAGTGGAATCTCGGGAAACAGGATTTCAGGAAACGGATCGGACAAGGCCTTCTCCTTTGTGGGGTTCAGAACTCCGGAAAATGGATCGGACATTGGGGTTTCCTCTCTATTGATGACCGCGGATAGCCTATAGCCAATCGCCAATTGCCAATGGAACGACACGGCGTTTCTTGTTCCTGGTTTCTCGTTTCCCGGTGAAATACATAGGATGGTCGGGAAAGTGAAACGAGAAACCAGGAACGAGAAACGCCGTTTGGTTTAGTTGGCCAGCGGCGCGGGCGTTTTCCCCATGATCTGCTCGACGCTTTCCTTGAACAGTTTGCGCAACGCCGTTTTCGGCAGATTCATCCCGCGGAAATGCTGGC
>JAPLSS010000093.1 GCA_026398515.1 Candidatus Sumerlaeota bacterium
GCCGGTTTTGGATTCTCGTCGGGAGGAAGGGCTTCGCCATGCCCCCCATGATCGAGCCGCAGGATCTGGCCAACGGCGTTCGCATTGAGTTGAACGACGACGTATGGACGGTGGTCGAGTTCGAGCGCGTCAAGCCGGGCAAGGGCGGCTCGTTCGTGCGGACGAAACTGAAGTCGATTCGCACCGGGCGGGTGCTCGAGCGGACGTTCAAGGGGACGGAGAAAATCCCGCTAGCCCAGATCGAATACCGCAAAATGCAGTACGTCTACCGCGACGGCCAGGATTTCGTGTTCATGGACATGCAGACGTACGAGCAGATCACGTTCACGCCGGAGCTGGTCGGCGACAACGATAACTATCTGAAAGAAGGCAATGAGATCGGCGTCACTTGGTGGCGGGACAAGCCGGCCGGCCTGGACATGCCGATGAAAGTCGACTTGAAGGTGATCGACACCTTTCCGGGCGAGAAGGGCAACACAGTCAGCCAGGCGATGAAGCCGGCCACCCTGGAAACCGGCTACGTAGTGCAGGTCCCGCTGTTCATCAACGTCGGCGACGTCGTGCGCGTCGATACGCGGGATGGGAAGTACGAGGAGCGAGTGTCTTCGTAAACGCCCGCCGCGGCGCGTTCCCGACCGGTTCTACTTGAGCCGCGTCTCCATCGCGTGGATCACGGTCTGCAGCGCCTTGATGCGCGCGTAGAGTTTGTCGTTCGCTTCCACGATGGTCCACGGAGCGTAGGTCGTGCTCGTGCGATAGAGCATCTCCTCGACCGCCGCGTTGTATTGCGGCCATTTCTCGCGGTTGCGCCAGTCGTCGGGGGTGATCTTCCACTGCTTGTTGGGATCGGCCTGGCGCGCCTGGAACCGCTGCAACTGCTCGTCGTTGCCGATTTGGAGCCAGAACTTAATCAGCGCTGCGCCGAAACTGACCAGTTGGCTTTCCATCTCGTTGATCTCGCGATACGCCCGCTTCCATTCCTCTTCCGTGCAGAACCCCTCGACGCGCTCGACCATCACCCGCCCGTACCACGAGCGGTCGAAGATGGCGATGTGGCCGGCCTTGGGGATTTTCTTCCAGAACCGCCACAGGTAGTGATGGGCCTTCTCCTCGTCGCTCGGCGCGGCGATGGGGATCACCTCGTAGCCGCGCGGGTCCATGCCTTGCGCGAGCCGCTTGATGTTCCCCCCCTTGCCCGCCGCGTCCCAGCCCTCGTAGACGATGAGGACCGGGAGGCGCTTCTTGTAGGATTTGTACTCCAGGTCGCGGATCTTCGCTTGGCATTCCTTCAAGGTCTTCCCGTACTGCTCGCGGTCCAGCGCGGGGGACAGATCGACCCGGTTGAGAATGGAGAACGACGGCGCTTCCGCCGGCGCGGCGGGGCGCGGCGGCGCGGGGCGCGCGGCGGCGCTCTTCATCGCGTCGATGCGGGCCTGGACGGTCTGCGCGAAGGTCTCGAACACCTTGAGCGTGGCGAAGCGCCGGTCGTGCGATTCCACAATGGTCCAGGGGGCGCTTTCCGTGTGCGTCTTGGCGATCATCTCGCCGGCGGCCTGGAGGTATTCGTCGTATTGTTTGTGGCGCCGCCAGTCGTCCTCGGTCACCTTCCAGGCGGTCGCCGGGTTGCTGGCCAGCCGGGTCAGGCGCTTCTTCTGTTCCTTCTGCGAGATGTGAAGGAAGAACTTGATCAGCACCAGCCCGTCGTCCGTCAGCTGGCGTTCGAACGATTCGATCTCGTCGTACGCCGAGGCCCAGACGGATTTCTTCACCAGCCCATCGACCCGCTCCACCAGGACGCGGCGATACCAACTGCGGTCGAAGATGGCGATGCGCCCCTTCTCCGGCGTGCGGGTCCAGAAGCGCCAGAGGAACGGCCGCAGCCGCTCTTCCTCATTGGGCGGCAGGGTGATCTGGACGTTGAACCCGCGGGGATCGAGGCACAGCAGGAGTTCGTTGATCAGCGTGCCCTTGCCGGCGGCGTCCCAGCCCTCGAACAGCACGAGGATCGGGATCTTCAGGTCCTTGGCCTGGCGTTGCAGTTCCCCCAGCTTGGCCTCCAGCTCAGGCATCGCCTTCTTGTACTGTTCTTTGTCCACCTTCTGCGATAGCCGAATCGTTTCGAACATTTCGCCGGTCCTCCCGCGCCGAGGTTGAGGGACAAAAGGAAGCCGCCTCTCCATTCTTTACGGCAAAGGCGGGGGAATGCACAAGGGGCGCGAGCGACCCAAAGGACCGCAGGGACCACACGGACCCAGACGACCTACAGATTCTTTGAGTCCCCTTGGTCCTTTCAATCCTTCAATGCGCCCCTGTCCAGTCTACACCACGCAACTGCCGGCCGCGCGTACGCTGTTGATTGTCGATTCTGCGTTGCGGAGAATTCCATGCATGGTTCTGGCATGGAGGGCGGCGCATGAGGCAACCCACGAAGAAGCCCGAGAGATTGAAGGACAACGCAATGGGATTGTTGAAACTCGCGGGGTACGATGGCCTGCTGATCGAGTTGGCGCACCTGATTGAGTTGGCGCGGCGCACGGCGGCGCGGTCCGTCAACGCGGTGATGACGGCGACGTATTGGCTTGTGGGCCGGCGGATCGTTGAGCATGAGCAGGCGGGCCGAGAGCGGGCGGGCTATGGCGAGGAGATGCTCGCCCGGCTTTCGGCGGACCTGACGCTACGCTTCGGCCGCGGATTTTCCGCAGACAATCTGGAATCCATGCGGCGGTTCTACCTTGCTTTTCCCTCGACCACAATTTCCGAGACGGTGTCTCGGAAATCCCGGCCTCAGATTCGTCAGACAGCGTCTGGCAAATCCGAGACACCGTCTCGGATTTCCGAACTGGACGCGTTAGCCACGGCCTTTCCTCTTTCCTGGTCGCACTATGCCCTGTTGGTCCGTCGCTCACGCTCGCCGGAGGCTTTGGATTTCTATCATACGGAGGCGCTCCGCGGCGGCGTTCGGTCGATAGTTGGTTCATGGGATGGCCTTCACTGTCAATAAGGCCACTATGCTTGAGCGCTCAAGCAATGTCAATAAGAATCTTCTCCTATTTCCCCGGGCGTTAAGGCTAGGAAATACAGCCTTATACGCTAGATTCTTGCTTCCCCCCCCGGGGCTTTTCTTGCGTGATTGTTCTTGGATTCAAGGCCGTGGTTGTGGGGATAAACATCGTTAGTTGATACGGTTCTCTGCCGAACTGCTCAGCCATCTTCTCGCGCAGTTCGCGCATAGAGTAACAGGATTTTGCCATCCCAACTAACATCCAAATATGCTCTACTAGTCGTTTCAATCCATATTGGCTGGAGAGCCATTGGTGGTAATTTCTCCCGTGCCGTGGGTCTGGTGCGTTTTCTCTCAACCATGCAGCCACATCTGGGTCTAGATATTCATAGACCAATTCCATCACAAGTTTTCCCCAGTATTTAGGCCTTTGCGTAACAGACCCTTCCCAGTTCGTCAACCTCCCAAATTCTTGCCATAATTCATCCGGAAAGGTTTTTTCCCATTTGCGCATCTCTTCTTCGAGATATGCCTTTAGCTTGAATCGGAGTGCATCTTGAGCGCGTTCATACTGGTAACCGGTAGCCTCATCAATTAAAGCAACCAATCCAACTTTGGCGCAAGCTGCGAGAAAGCCCATAGCCCTCAGAGCCATGGCAACTTGGCTATCGGTTTTCAGTGCGCCCTCCCCAAATGCCTTAACGTAAGCGCGGCATAGCTCAAGGAATACATCTGCCTCTATCCCTCTAACTGATTTATTCACAACGCCTTGTATCGTGAATTCGATCATCTGATCTGAGATCGTTGGGGAGATATATGACCTAATTGCGCCAGTTTGAATATAGCTTTCTAGGTTTCCCCCGCCCCTTCTATCTGTCAGAAGATCTGTCGCGCCCGTTCGGCTTATAACCCTCCGACCATCATCTAGGACATAGCAGGGCAGTTCTCCCTCGCCAATCTGGAGCTTTCCCCACCATTTAGCATCTGGGATTGAATACGCTGCATCCGTTTTTTCAGGCATCTGGAGGAAATCGCTTAGCGACAGATTCACGCCCGAACTTTGAGCAAGTTCCAGAATCGGCTGATACCACTTGCTGGGAATCGTCCCGCTCTTAGTCCAGTACTGAACAACGCTTTGCCGTTTTCCAAGAAGATCGGCTAGCTTTGATTGACCGCCAAACTTCGCAATCACTTTCTGAGCCGCATTCATAGAGAGCCTCCTACCAAGATAACTGGTTTGAGGCTAACGATATTTTGGGCATGTGTCAACCTTTTTTTTGGTTTTCCACCGTTCCCTTGCCGCTTTTTGGGAGATGGCTTTGCGCCTGTCCGGGCTCAGTTTTTCCGCTCGCGCCTTACCACCCTTAAGTCCTCCCAGCCGCCCAAGCGCGACGGCTGCCGGATTCTTCTCCGGTCTATCCTGGTCGGACTTGTTCCCCGTGGCCTCATCCACGATCTTCTTCGCGAGTTTGTTCAGGTCCATGTAGCGCCATCCTTGCTTGAGTGGTCACGCACAAAGCAATGGTGCTTATGGGCTGCGCGTCGTCTAGCCCATGAGGTGAAGTTTTTCAAAATGACCCACTACCGGCAATCGGCAATCTCAATGCCCCGCCGCCGGGGCCGGCGGATGTTTGGGGGTCTTCAGCAGAAGCATCAGCGGAATGAGCGCCAGAAAGGCGACGGCCATCAGGCGGAACCCGTCGGCGACGGCCAGCATCGCCGCCTGCCGTCCGACCATCCCATACAGAAGGCCATACGCCTGTTGCGTCCCCACCCACGCGCTGCCGCTCTTTTGCGTCAGCATCGCCGCGGCCTGGCTCAGCAGGCTCTGATAGGCCGGATCGTACGGGGTCATGTGGCTGATCAGCGCCACTTGGTGGGCCTGCCCCATACGGGCCACGTAGGTGGTGGCCAGGGCGATTCCCGCCGAGCCGCCGACGTTGCGCGCCAGGTTGAACAGGCCGGTTCCGCTCTGGGTCTTCGAGCGCGGCAGAAAGGCGAAGGCGGCCGTGTTGAGCGGCACGAACAGAAACGCCAGCCCCCAGCCCTGCACCGTCCGCGCGATCATGGCCGTATAAAAGTCGATGTCCAAACTGAAGTGCGACATGCGAAACAAGCCGAAGGAGCCCAGCAGCAAACCGAAGACGATCAGCCAGCGCGGCCCATAGCGCGTCAGCAGCATGCCCACCACGGGCATGGTCAGAGCCACGGCCAACCCGCCGGGCGACAGGACCAGGCCGCTTTGCATGGCCGTGTAGCCCATCAGCGTTTGCAGCATGATCGGCAGGAGAACCGTGCTTCCGTACAGCACGGCGCCCAGCATGAGAATGCCAAAGGTGCACATCGAGAAATTGCGTTCCTTCAGCAGGTGCAGGTCGATCACCGGCTCCGGGGTGCGCAGTTCCCAGTAGACCACCGACACCAGGCACACCGCCGCGACGACCGCCGCCCAGCAGATGAAGTTCGACGAGAACCAATCGTCGCGCTGGCCCTTGTCCAGCATCATCTCCAGGCTGCCCAGCCCCACGCTCAGCAAGCCCAGCCCCATGTAGTCGATCTTCACGTCGCGCAGGCGTTTGCGCACGAGATACGGCGGGTCCTTGATGAGCAGCGACGTCAGGCTGATGGATAGGGCGCCCACCGGCAGGTTGATCAGAAAAATCCAACGCCACGAGAGATTGTCGGTGATCCAGCCGCCCAGCGTCGGGCCGATGACCGGCGCGAACACGACTCCCATGCCGTAGAAGGCCATGGCCAGCCCGCGTTTGCGCGGCGGGAAACTCTCGACCAGGATCGCCTGCGAGATCGGCTGGAGCGCCCCGCCGCCGATCCCCTGCAGAATGCGAAACACGATCAGGCTCTCGAGGTTCGGCGCCAGGCCGCACAGGGCCGAACTGAGCGTGAACACCCCGACGCAGATCATGTAGAAGTTCTTGCGCCCGAACAGCATCGAGAACCAGGCGCCCAGCGGCAGCACGATGGCGTTGGAGACCAGATACGACGTGAGGATCCAGGTGGCTTCATCGACGGTGGCCGACAGGTTCCCGGCGATGTGCGGCAGCGACACGTTGGCCACGCTCGTGTCGAGCACCTCCATGAACGTGGCCAGCATGACTGTCCAGGCGATGATCCACGGGCTGACCGCGGGCCGCCATTCATGATCCAACGTGGGGGCCGGCGCGCTCAACGCACCTTGACCTCGGGGACGACCGACATGCCCGGCGCCAGGCGCGGCTCCGGGTCAAGCACGAGGCGCGTGCGCGGCCGATCCGGCAGTTCGTCGAACACGATTTTCACCGGGACGCGCTGCACGACCTTGACGAAGTTGCCCGTGGCGTTTTCGGGCGGCAGGAGGCTGAAGCGCGATCCCGTGCCCGCCTGGATGCTGTCGACGTGGCCGTGGAAGTCCTGGTCCGGGAAGGCGTCGACGTGGATGGCGACCGGCTGGCCGGGGCGCATGTGCGTCAGTTCGGTTTCCTTGAAATTCGCCACCACCCACAGATCGTCCGTCACCAGGGCCATTAACGGCTGGCCGATTTGGACGAAATTTCCGTTCTCCACCGCTCTGCGCGTGACATAGCCGGCCCGCGGCGCGCGGATCTGGGTGTAGGAAAGGTTCAGCTCGGCCTCTTTCACCGTGGCGCGCGCCTGCTCGACGTCGGCGTTGGCCACTTCCAGCTGCGCCGCGCTGACGGCGATCTGCTCGGGGGCGGCGCCGGCCGCGGTCAGCCGGCCTTGCGCCTCGCCCACGCGCGCCTGGGCCTGCTTGACGCCCGACTCGCCCTGGTCCACCTGCTCTTTGGCCGCCTGGTAGGCGCTGGCCGCCTGCTGGACCTTCGCCTCATCCTCGTCGACCTGCCTGCGAGCCGAATCGAGATGGGCTTGGGCGCTCGTGGCCGCGGCGTCCGCCGCGTCGAATTCCTGCTGCGACACGGCGCCCTTTTCCAACAAATTGCGCAATCGGTCGCGGTCGGCGGCCGTGCGGACGGCTTCGGCTTGGGCGGCGACGACGTCCGCGCGCCCGCGCTCAGCCGTGGCTTCGGCAACGTCCATCTGCGCCTTGGCTTGCTCTTCCATCTTGCGCAGCGCGTCGAGGCCCGATGACGCCCCCTCGACGCCGAACTCCGTTTGAGACAGACCCGAGGAGGCCTGGGTCACTCCGGCGGGCGCGGTCACGCGGACCAGGGCCAGGTTGGCGTTGGCCGCGTCGGCGCGGGCGATGGCCGCCTGCAAGGCCGCCCGCTGCTGCGCCAGCCGCGCTTCGTAGTCGCGCGGGTCGATTTCCAGCAACAGCGTTCCCGAGGTCACGCGCTCGTTGTCGTCCACCCGCACCCGCAGGACGTGGCCGG
>JAPLSS010000903.1 GCA_026398515.1 Candidatus Sumerlaeota bacterium
ATGTTCGGCGAGCCATGGCCCCAGAAGGCGAGGAACGTCGAGCCGCGGTTGAAGGCGTCGAGAATGGCCTGGGTGGCCTCCGTGGAGACCTTCAATTTTTCCTCCTCGACGAATTTCGGGTCGATATAGAAATTCCGCTCCAACGGCAGCTGGCTCAGATAGACGCGGTCGACGAAAAACGACTCCGGCGCTTGCTTGCGGAAGGCGTCGGCCGCTTGGGAAAACTCGACTTCGTCGTCGGCGACCAAAGTCATCCGGTTTCGCCAGGGGCCGAGCGGGAGGTCTTGATCGGCGGCCAGGACTCTGGCGACGACTCTCTTCGCGTCCTCGCGCGAATTCACCGACAGGCGCCCGAGAATCAGGTCGGGATACAGGTCCGCGCCCAGGACCGTCGTATACCAGTGTTCGCAGGCCCGGATCTCTTCGGCGTTGTCGAGGGCTATGCGATACGTGGGGACGAACACCTTGACGTTATAGCGCGTTTCATTGCGGTAGTCGCTGCTGGAGTCGCCGACCAGCAGGACATACGTCGGCGGGACCTTCCAATGCGTCACGGCGTGCCATAGGAAGTCTTTGATGGCCGCCGGGGTCAACTCGCCCATCGAGAACTCGTCGTAGATGTCGAGCACGTTGACGGTTTCGACCAGACGCCCCTGGCGGGCCTGCAAGTCGGCCAGCGGCTTGACCAGATCAAGGAATTCCGGGTGGGAGATGATCAGGAAGTCGGCTTGATGGCTGAAATCGCGCAGTCCGGACGGCGTGTAGTTCAAAAACAGGGGCGCGCTGCTCAAGCGGTCCACCCGCGCGGCGAGGACCTTGCGCCCGCCGTCGGCGTCGACGACGATGCGAACGCCCTGGGCATTGCGCCGAAGCGGCTCGATGGACCGCGGCGCGTCGGGGTCGGTCACGTCAAGGATGGCCAACGGCTTGTCCGGCGCAAGCCCGGCCAGATCGAACGTCGCCGTGGTCGCGCGGTCTTCCTTCTGGAAACTCAGAAGCAGCCGGCCGTCTTCCGCTTCGGGCCGTCGTGGATAGCACACAGTCACCGCATCGAAGAAACTCCCCGCGTCCAGCCGGTCCGGCGACGCGCCCGGCGAAGACGAGGCCAACCGCAGGCGCGCCACATTCCCGTTCTTCTTCAGAAGCGCCGCCGGGATCTGGAATTCCTTCTCGTCGTCCTGGTCGTCGCGGAACCGCTGCCTCTCCAGCGAATGGCCGTTGATCTCGATGAGGACCTCGCGTTCGCTCACGGGAACGGCATTCGCCGGGAGTTGGTCGGGGCGGCTGTGGAAGAAATCGAACTTAAGGGGCACCGACTCCGGCCAGTCCGCGTCGGGCTCGGCCAGATCGGGCAGCGAGAAGGTGACGCTGGTCTCCTTGTCGGCTCGGAGCGTGGCCCACACCCAGCGGAATTCGCGGATGGAGAGGAAGTCGCCCATGCGATTCTCGAGCGCGTTGTCCTCTTCGATGCGCACGCGCGCCAACTGCCACGGACGATGCGGCAAGTCGGCGGCGCCGGGCGGAGGGCCGTTGACGGGCATGGGCGCGCCCGGACTCTCGGCGCCGACGACCACCCAGTAGGCGCGTTCCGTGGTGTAGGGCGAATCGGACCCTTCCCCGTAGAAGACGAGCGATTCGCCCGGCTCGAACGACGCGTCGCCGTTGTCAAACCGCAGAAGCGGGATTTCCTTGCCGCGCGAGTAGAGGCGGATCGACCTCGGATCGACGGTCCGCGGCTCCAGGCCGGCCTGCTCCAAATGGTCGGGCAGAATGCGCAAGGCGTCGTTGCGGCTCACCTGGAAGCGGAATTGGGCTTTGCCCGACGGGAGACGGGCCGGAGTCCAAAGCGTCCGCGTCGGCGACGTGTAGGCGGGCGGCGCCGGGTCCAGGCACAGCGGCAAAGCTTCGGGGTTGTCCACGAACTTCTTGAGAACCGGAGCAAACCCCCACTCCGCGTTGAGCCGCGCGCGCTCGGAGGCCGCCGCGTCAGGGGTCCCATACGCCAGGCCGTCGACGTCGAGAACGACCCGGGCCAACCCGCTGGTCCCGGCGCTTTGGGCGATCGGCGCCGGTTTGACGACCACGGTGCGCAAGGGCCAGAAGCGAAACCACCCGTCGTCGCGCGTTGAGACCATTCCTTGAATCTGCGCGAGCGCCTTGGCTCGATCGGATTCCGTCAGGTCGGCCATCGCAATCGGAGGCGCGTCCTGCGGCGACGAAGGGCGAAGGGAGAAATCCACCACGGTGGCGCGCGGCCGGGCGCCGCGTCCGGCCACGAAGGGGCGAAACTTGGCTTCCGTGTCTTTCGCGTCCCACGCCATTTCCATCCGCACGGTTTCGGAAGGCGCGGCGACGGCCGCGAAGACCGTCGGCGTCATGGCAAGCCCCGCCAGGACCGCCGCGACGGAGGGCGCAAGTTGCGGAGTTCGGCGAAAGCGCGCGGGCGGGGCGTAAGGCGGAATTCGAGACAGGGCGGGTCTTCTCACGAAACGCGATCTGTTGATTCTACCGTCTTTTTATGCGCAACGAGCGAAAGCGTCAATCGTCCTGTTGAGTGGCGCAGGCTTTCGGGTGCGTCCCGCCGTGTAGCTGATCGTTCGTGATTGCGCGGCACGCCTTCGTGTGTCCGAGTTAGCTACAAGGCGGGATGCACCCCAGGCTTTCCCGGCTGCGCATTGACTCATCGCGTGTTCGAATCCGCCCAGGCTGGAAAGCCTGCGCCACTCACAGCGCCGCCAGGAGAACGCAGACCGCTACGCCCCCGAGAACCACCCAGAGGATGTCGACCTTGAGGAGAAGGAGGCCTAACGCGGCAACCGCGAGAACGACGTGAACCCAACTCCAATGGACCGCCAGGCCGAAGCGGATCGCCACCGTCAGAAGAAGGCCCACGAAGGAACACAAAATGCCGCGGATCGCCCGGCTGAACCGTGGCGACGATCGGAGGCGGTCGAAGTAGGGCGTGACCCCCACCACGAGAAGGAAAGACGGCGTGAACACGGCGATCGTCGACACGACGGCGCCCATCGCTCCGTGAAGAGCGTAGCCGACGAAGGTCGCGGTGATCACGATGGGACCGGGCGTGACCTGGCCCAGAGCGATGCCGTCCAGCAGGGTCTGGCTGTCCAGCCAATGGCGCACTTCCACCGTTTCGTGGTACAAAAGCGGGACGGACGCGAACCCCCCGCCGAACGCGAGGAGATCAATGCGAGACATGAGCGAGGCAAGTTGAAACAGCGGCCGGTTGAGGAAGAAAAGGACGAGGAACGCAACGGCGAATCCGGCCAGCAGATAGAAGACCGTGGCGCCGCCGCGCGCAGACGGAGCGCCGAGCGCATGCGGCGGGCCCGAACTGGCGGAACCGGACAGGAGCGCGAGGCCCAGCGCGCAGGCGGCGGCGATGACCAGGATCGGGCTGATCTGAAAACCAAACAGGAGGGCGGCCACCCCGGCGAGGGCGGCGTGGCGCCAACCCGTTAGCGCGCTCCGTCCGAACGTGAACGCCGCGTTGGCCACGATGGCGACGACGACCGCCCGCAGCCCGTTGAACACCGTCACCACGGCCGG
>JAPLSS010000155.1 GCA_026398515.1 Candidatus Sumerlaeota bacterium
GTCCGTTGGGCGGCTACCGCATGCCGGCGTGGATGCGGATTTCCATCGGCCTGATGCGCGAAAACCGCCGGTGCGTCCGCGAGCTGAAGGCCGTGTTGCGCGAAATTCCGGAGGCATAGGACATATAGTCCTTTGTCGGCCTTGTGGTCCCTGCGGTCCTTTGCTTTCTTTTGGGCCACCATTCTTCCACGGAACCCGATTCATGCATTTCAACACTGTAGCCATCTGGGGCATGGGGCTGCTGGGCGGCAGTCTGGGGCTGGCGTTGCGCGAGCGCGCCCTGGCCGGCCGGATCATCGGCGTCGGGCGCAACCCCGAGCGGCTCGAACGGGCGCGGCGCGCGCGCGCGTGCGACGAGGCGACGTGCGATCCGGCGGCGGGATTCGCGAACGCGGACTTGGTCGTGCTGTGCACCCCGGTGGCGGCGCTGGCCGAATCATTGCCCCGCTTCGGGCCGCTGTTCAAGGACGGCGCGATCATCACCGACGTCGGCTCCACGAAGCGGCGCATCGTCGAGGCGGCGGACCGTTCCATGCCGCCCGGGCGGCGCTTCGTGGGCTCCCACCCGATGTCCGGCAGCGAAATGAGCGGGATCCAGCACGCGCGCGCCGATCTCTACGTGGGCAATCCGTGCTTCCTCACTCCCACGCCGAAGACCGACGCCGACGCGCTGGCGGCGCTGGGGCGGATGTGGGCGGCGGTCGGATCGAGGGTCATCGTCACCGACCCCGCGCGCCACGACGCGGTGGCCGCGGCGATCAGCCACGTGCCGCACCTGGCCTCCTCGGCGCTCGTGCGCCTGGCGATGTCGATCGGCGAGGAGGAAAACTACCTAGCCGCCATCGCCGGCCCCGGCTTTTGGGACATGACGCGCCTGGCCAAGGGCGACCTGGCGATGTGGAAAGAGATTTGCGCGGAGAACCGCGACGCCATCGCCGACCGTCTGAACGGCTTGATCCGTTTGTTGTCCGAAGCGAGGCGAATCATCCTGGACGGCGGCGACATCGAGGAATGGCTGGCGCGCGCGCGCGACGAGCGGCTTGAATTGGACGAACTGCGCAAGCCGCTTGCGCCGCCGGAGGACGCCGCGTCGTGAAGCGCCCCCGCATCCTCCTGACCAACGACGACGGCATTCGCGCGCCCGGCCTAGCCGCGCTGGCCGAAGCCATGGAGGCGCTGGGCGAAATCGTAATCATTGCGCCATCCGAAGAGATGAGCGCCACCGGCCACGCGGTCTCCGTGAACAAGTTGCACACGCTCCAGCCGGTCCATCGCGCGGGGAGACTGTTCGGCCATGCGTTCGACGGCTGGCCGGCGGATTGCGTGAAGTTCGCCATCGGGCGTTGGTTGGAAACGCCGCCGGACCTCGTGGCGTCGGGCATCAACCTCGGGCCCAATCTGGGCACGAACGTTCCGTATTCGGGCACGGTGGCCGCGGCGGTCGAAGCGGCGATGCTCGGCGTGCCGGGCATCGCGGTTTCGACGGAGCGCCCCGCGCCGGGCCGGACGGCGGATTTCGGGCCGGCGGCGCGAATCGCCGCGCAACTGGCGCGCGACGTGCTCCAGCGCGGCATCGCGCCGGGCGTGGCGCTGAACGTCAACGTGCCGCTCGTCCCCGAATCCGAAATCCGCGGGTGGAGAGTCGCGCCGCAGGGCTGCTCGCGCATCCGCGATTTGTTCGAGCCCGCGGGCGAGGACGAGAAGGGCTCGCCGATCTGGAGCAACCGCGGATTCGAGTTCCTCCCCAGCCCCAACGGCGGCGAAACGGACGATTGGGCGCTGGCGCAGGGCTATGTCGCCATCACGCCGATCGGATACGACATGACGGCGTACGGGCAAATGGAGGAATGGAGGAAAAGGATTTCGGGCAAGTAGACGCCTGTGTTTTTCGTGCTCGTGCTCGGCTGGTCCCGCTCGAATTGATACTGCAAACAGCCGAGCACGATTACGAGCACGAGCACGAGAATAATCACACCTGATCGCAGAGGACGTTTATGAAAGCCATCATCGTGATGTACGACTCGCTGAATCGGCATTTTCTGCCGCCGTATGGAAACGACTGGGTGCGCGCGCCGAATTTCCAACGCCTCGCCGACCGCGTCGCCACGTTTGAGACTTCCTTCATCGGCAGCGCGCCGACCATTCCGGCGCGGCGCGAACTGCATACGGGGCGCTACAATTTCCTGCACCGCAGCTGGGGGCCGCTGGAGCCGTTCGATGATTCCCTGCCGCAAATCCTGCGACAGAACGGCGTCTATACCCATCTCGTCACCGACTGCGCGCACTATTGGGAGGACGGCGGCTCGACGTATCACGGCCGCTACATGTCCCACGAATTCAGCCGCGGCCAGGAAGGCGACGCGTGGAAAGCCGACGTCAGGGCGTTCCCGAAGAACATCTGCCAGCAGGACGTAGTCAACCGCCGCTACATGATGAAGGAGAAAGACTTCCCGCAGTCGCGGACATTCGCCAACGGGTTGGAGTTTCTGAAGACGAATCGCGACGCGGACAAGTGGCTCCTGCAGATCGAGACCTTTGACCCGCACGAGCCCTATCACTCGCCGCCGAAGTACAAGCGCCTCTATCCGCGCCGCTTCAAGAAGCCGATCTTCGATTGGCCCGTCTATCGGCCGAACAGCGAGCAGCCGGGCGAGGTCGAGCAATGCCGCCTGGCCTATGCGGCGCTGGTCAGTTTCTGCGACGCCTCGCTCGGCAAAGTGCTCGACGCGATGGACGAGTGGAATCTGTGGCAGGACACGATGCTGATTGTCAACACCGACCACGGCTTCCTGCTCGGCGAGCATGGGTGGTGCGGCAAGATGGCCATGCCGTTCTACAACGAGATCGCGCGCACGCCGCTCTTCATCTGGGACCCGCGGTCGCGCGTGAAAGGGGAACGGCGCAAGGCGCTGGTCCAGACCATCGATCTTCCCGCGACGCTGTTGGAATACTTCGGCGTCCCCGCCCCGGCGGATATGCAAGGCAAGCCCTTGAAAGAAGCGGTCGCCGAGGATAAGCCGGTGCGCGAGGCGGCGCTGTTCGGCCAGTTTCGCAAACACGTGAACTGCGTGGACGGGCGCTACGTTTACATGCGCGGCCCGGCGACCCCGGAGAACTCGCCCATCGCCGAATACACGATGATGCCGACGCACATGCGCCAGCGGTTCACGCCGCAGGAGCTGGCGGGCCTCGATCTGGCCGGGCTGTTCGCGTTCACCAAGGGCTGTAAGGTGATGCGCATCCCGCTCGGACCGGGGAAGGCGGATGGGTTGGGAAATCTCTTGTTCGACCTGGAAACCGACTCCGCGCAGGAACAACCGATCCAGGACTCGGCGGCGGAGGCGAAGATGATTGAACACATGCGCCGCTTGTTGAAGGATAGCGACGCGCCGCCGGAGCAGTTTGAGCGGCTGGGGCTGTAAGAGAGTTCGGAGTGCGGAGTTCGGAGTGACGCCTTTCGGCGTTTTCTTTCGGCGTCCAGCGAACTCCGAGGAAACGCTTGCAAGGGAAACGCCTAAAGGCGTCACTCCGAACGATGGGAGGCAACCATGAACCGACGTGAATTCGTGAAACTCGGCGTGGCGGCGGCCGCGGCGTTGGGCATGACGGCGCAGGCGAAGGAGACGACTCCGATGAAACGCAACATCAAGAAATCGCTCAAACTCTCCATGATCCCCAAGAGCCAGAGCGTCGAAGAGCGCCTGAAAATCGCCGCCGCCGCGGGCTTCGACGGCGTGGAGCCGGACACGACCCCCGATCCGGAGAAGGTCAAGGAGCTGCGCGCCGCGGCGGACAAGGTCGGCATCCGCCTCGATGCGATCATCTGCTCCAAACACTGGTCCAGCCCGCTCTCCGATCCCGACCCCAAGAAAGCCGACGAATGCATGGAAGCCATGCGCGTCAGCCTGCGCAACGCCAAGGACATGGGCGGCGACCTCGTCCTCCTCGTCCCGGCGGTGGTCAAGCCCGATGTCTCGTATCAGGACGCCTGGACGCGCTCGATCCCCCGCATCAAGGAACTCGCCAAGGACGCCGAGAGCCTGGGGATCATGATTGGACTGGAAAACGTCTGGAACCGCTTCCTGCTCAGTCCGATCGAGTTCCTGCGCTACCTCGACGAAATCGGGAGTCCGATGGTTCAGGCGTGGTTCGACGTGGGGAACATCCTGCTCTACGGCTACCCGCAGGATTGGATTCGGACGCTAGGCAAGCGGATCGCGCGCATCGACGTGAAGGACTACGATACGAAGAAGAAGGAATTCGTCCCGCTCAAGGAAGGCTCGGTCCCCTGGCCGGAGGTCATGAGAGCCTTGGATGAAATCCACTACGAAGGCTACTTCGCCGCCGAAGTCAAAGGCGGGGATCTCGCCTATCTGACCGAAACCGTCTCGCGGCGGATGGATGAGATCATCGCCCTGTAGGTCGTTTTCCCAAGAGGGAGTTCGTAGTGGGNNNNAGTGCGACCTTCAGGTCGTATGTAACGCCTGGAAGCATTACGACCTGAAGGTCGCACTACGAACTCCAAGCCGTGGAACAAACCTTCTCTCTCCCCTGTCATTCTATCTTAGATGAATGCCAGAGACCCCCGGCGACAAATCCTCTGTTCCCGGACGACGATGGACGACTCGGCGGCGGCTGTGGTAGCGTGTGTCTCACGAATCGAGATCGAATGCGGGTCATATCGCCATCTGATTCTCCAAAGGAGCCTGAGCGATGAACGGGCCAGCGCGCGTGTCGCCACGGGGCAGGATGTGCTTTGCGTTGTTCGCGATAGTGGGATTGATTGGGGTGACGGGAACACCGGCCTCGGCCGCGGACCCAGACCTCTCCTCCGCGTGGGATTCCTCGCAGTTGAACGTGGTCGGCGTCGTGCCGCTGCCGGGAACGCCTCTGACCGGCGATATCGTTTTCTTCTTCGACGGGCGGATCGACGAAGCGATGGCGAAGAGCGGCGCGGCCAGCGTCCCCTTCACCGCCGAGCCCAATCTGCCGGGGAAGTTCCACATCGGCCCGAGCTTCATTCGCCTCGAACGCCCGGCCGTTCCAAACAACGCCGCCGCCGGCCAGCGCCCGCCCGCGGTGCCCCAGGTCTTCCGCGTGAAGTTGAACGAAAGCATCGCCTCGGCGGACGGGCGAAGAATCAATCCAAAGCAAATCGATTGGGTTTTCGCCCCGTTCGTCTTCAAGGTCGAGCAGATCTGGGTGGTGGAGGAGAAACCGGGGGAAACGGTTCTCGGCATCCGCTTCCCTGAGCCGCCCAACCCCAGGTCCGCGGGCATGCTCTTTCCTGGCGCGCCGAGCGCTCAACCCGCGGAGGGCCACATCAAGGTCCAGCAGCAAAGCGACGGCGCCGCGGTTCCCTTCGACGTGCGACGCGGCCAGGAGCCGAACACGATTCTGGTGACCATTCACACGCTGAAGCCGGTCCCGTTGCGCCTCGTCGTCACCAAGGGGCTGAAAGACATCTACGGCATCCTGGAAACCGCCGAGGACAGCGAGTTCCTGTACTCGCGGGAGAACGCGCTGAAGGTCAACAAGGTCCAGTGGGGCGATTATAAGAAAGACGAGCAAACCATTGCCTTCGAGTTCTCCGACGTGGTCAAACTCGCCGACCTGAAAACCCATCTCGCGATCAAGAACGCCGCCGACAACACGGACCTGCCGTTTGAGGTCCGCGGCGAGGGCGACTCTCCCGCCGCGGTCGTGGCCATTCACCTGCCGCAGCCGGCCGGAGCGCGTGTTGCAGTCCGCATTTCCCCCGGCATGCCCGGCGGCAACGACACCACGCTCAAGCAGCCCTATGCCACGGAGTTGAAACGCGTCGTCGCTCCCCTCCAGGCTGAGACGCAGTTGAGCCAGTGGGAAGAAGGACTCGCCCTGACCGTGAAATTGAGCCGGCCGGTCGCTCTCAAGGACCTGG
>JAPLSS010000452.1 GCA_026398515.1 Candidatus Sumerlaeota bacterium
CCGCAGACGGCGCACCGCCTCCAAAATGAGAAACGATAACTCATTGGCGGCGTCGTTTCCCTCGGCGTCGATGCCGCCCACATGGATATATTGTGGATCGCACAGATTCAAACAGGCCAGATGAAAGATCGCCTCGTCGTCCGTCAGGCGTCCTTCGGCTGTGTCCTTTATGTAATAGGGATAGAAATACTGGTCGATGCGCCCGAGCGCCCCGCTTCCATTATACATTCGCGCCGCCATCTGATACCAAGCGGTCCACTGGCACGCCTCGCGAAAAGTCCGCGGCGGGCTTTCAATCAGGCGGTCGTTCAGATCCGCGAGTTCCAACAGATTGGCGCGCAATTGCGCGCTCAGCTCGCTTTTGGCGTCGAGGCGCGCCTGGCGGACGTGCGCGCGAATCCAGTTCTGAATGCCGATCACGACATCCGCCAAAGCGCCATAGAACTCCAGATCCGGGTTGGGATTCTCTCGGCGACAGCGCTCGATCTTCTGAAGGAGGCCGCCGAATCCCAGTGGCAGGCCGATGGACAAATCGATGCCGAAGTGCTGACTGGCGTGGATGCCATGTATAATGTTATATTTCTTATGCTCCGGCGCCAGATGAGTCCAGTAGTTCTCCGGGTCCCACTTCATCGGATACGGCAGGAACGTGAAATAGTACCCCCCCAGGAGCGAGCTGAACCGGCTGACGTACGGCGGCTGCTGTTCGAGGAAGCGCCGGAAGTTGCGTCCGCACAGCCGCGGGCCAATGACGTATCCCTTCGGATGGTCGGTCTCGGGGACGAAGAGAAACTGCCCCGCGTACGGGATGTCGCCCCAGTCGTCGTTGTCGCGCGGGCCGCGCTGGCGCTTGAGGCGACTGTGCTCGGACTTGATCCGGCGCAGTTCCTCCAGCCGCTCGCGCCGCCCATAGGCGCGGTCGGCGGTGTCGGCGCGCGGTGTTTTCAGGGCGTTGGAAGCACCCATGGCGGCAATCCCGTCTCGCGTCGTCGAACAAAATCGCGCGAGTTTTCGTCTCCTTGTGGAGGGAGACCCCGCGGAAGTCAAACACGAAACCCCTGCCTGAGGAAGCCCTTCCCGCTGGCCAGACTCCTGTCGCCCCGCAAGACGCGCAGGAAAGGCCGGTCCCGGCCAGAGCGGAGTCAGGCGCGACTGAAGATACTCGTTCCCGGCAAAAAGGACTATACAAAAAGGACGGCAGTTGCGACGAAAGGGGCGAACGGAGAGGGAGCGCGAGCCACGCGACGCAGAGTCGGCAGGTTGTTTCTTGCGCAGAGGAAAGGAGAATCCCCATGTTTTTCATCGTCAAGCATACCTGGCCCCCGGCGAGCGAGGAGAAGGTTTCGCAGGACATGATTCGGTTGTTTGTCCAGTGCTTCTATGGGAAAGTCGGCAATCCGTGGCCGAAGCTGTTCCACGCCTGGCAGGATCCGCGCTCGCCCGTCATTTACGCCTTGTGGGAATCGTCTACCCGGAAGATGCTCGAGGCGGTGTTCGCGGACGAGAGCCGCACATCGTTCACAACCGAAATCACCCACGTCCGACAGCTGTATCCGCCGCATGAAAACCTGTACAGTTGCGCGCGGATTGCGACGAATCCCGACCTGCCCCAACGATGACGAACCGGGCAGCGAGTTCCTGGAGGATGATCATGGCCTCCCATGGCGCGCGTGTGGCGATTCCATTATTTGTCCTATCGATCGTCGGCGCACGGATCGCCGGGAGCGCGGCTCTGGACGCGCTTCCCGCCCCGACGCTCAAGGCGGAGGCGAAGCCATTGTCCCGTAGCGCGCTGGAGGTGGGGGGCAAGCACGGCCTCTTGCTGCTGCTGGCGCGCGACGACGGAACAGCGCAATGGGCCGCCGTCGATGGCAAGGCTCTTGCCGGAGCCAGCAGGCATCCCAGCGGCTTTCTGCTACGCGACGTGGCCACAAGCGGCTCGCTGGCTTCCGTAGGCGCCTCCCCGAGGGAAGTCGGCGGCGCAATCGTCCAGGAGGGCGATCTCCCGGACTTGGCTCTTCGTTTCCATGCGCGATACGAGCCGTTCGGCGAAGGGATTCGCGTCGCGGGATGGATTGAGGACTCACGAAAGCATGATCGCGCCATCAGCGTGTATTATGCCCTTCCGTTTTCCAGGGACTCATTAACTTGGTATGACGATGCGCGGACGAGTCGGCCGGTCGGCTCCGACGGCGAAGCGGCCCGGCTGCGCGATCTGGCCGCCGGGGCCAACGGGAAATACACGGCCTTTCCCCTGAGCGCGGTCGCCAACCGCAAAGCGGGATTGTCGTTCGGGATTCCGATGAACCAGCCCGCCATCTTCCGCCTGGGCTATAGCGCCGACACCGAGCAACTCTATCTCGCCTTTGATTTTGGACTGACGGCCGCAACCGCCAAGTTTCCAGGACGGGCGGATTTCTCGTTCGTCATTCTGGCCATTGACCCGGCCTGGGGATTCCGCTCCGCGCTCGAACGATATTATGCGACCTATTCGGATCTCTTCGCCAAGCGGGTAAAAAAAGAAGGCATTTGGGTCTTCTCCGACATCGCCCACTTGGAGAATCCCGACGATTTCGGATTCATGTTCCACGAGATCAGCGGCGCGGCCGACAAGATGCGCCAGATCCTTCCGCTGGACGATCGACTGGGGATCGGAAGCTTCCGTTATACAACTCCGATCCCCTATAATATGAACATGCCCAAGAACGAGCCAAAGACGTACGAATTGGCGATGAAGACCTTGGAGGATCGACAGAAAGCGGGCGACGCGCGGGCCCTGGCGCAGTCGATCTGCGGCCTCAGGAACGACGATCAGACCTTTTGGCATCGGATGGTCGACTATCCATGGGTCAACGGCGCGCACTTCGCCCAGAACACCGACCCGGAGATCCCGGAGAGCGGCGCCGCCCACAATCGCGCGCATCTGAATTATGACCCTTCGGACGCCGGCGGCTGGCACCGGAAGAGCGCTCCATTCGAACCCGGACTGGGGCTGGACGGAGAGTACCTGGACTCCCTCGGCATGTTTTCGGGCCTGCTCAACTTCGCGCGCGACCAATTCGCAACGGCCGATTATCCTTTGACCTTCTCTCTGAAGACGCGCACGCCCTGCTTGATTCAGGACTGGTCGTGCACGGAGTTTTGCCGGTGGGAATCGGAAGACTTACATCAAAAGGGCAAGTTGCTGATGAGCAACGGCCATCCGGACCGTTTTTGCTTCATGGCGCCATATATCGACGCCTTGGGACGCGAGGTGCACTGGCACAAGGGCAAGAGCGGCGAATATACACCTGAGGCCGACTCGACCATGAATTACCGCCGGGCTGTCTGCGGCCAGAAGCCGTTCCTGATGCTGCTGAACGATGATTTCTCCAAAGTGACTCCGGAGGCGATCGAGAAATACTTCAAGCGGTCACTGTTCTATGGCTTCTACCCGTCCATGTTCGTCTATCAGGCCAAGGTGAATGGAAAGTGGGTTTCCAAGCATTACTTCGCCTCGCCGGAGTTATATAACCGCGATCGGCCGTTGTTTAAGAAATACGTGCCACTGATTCGGCGCATCAATTCGGCGGGCTGGCAGCCGGTTACTTTGGCTCAGTGCGAGGATGCCGACGTCTGGATCGAGCGATTCGGGCCGGGCGCCGACGGCCGTGTCTACCTGACTGTGCTCAACCCGTCGGACACGGCGAAATTGGCCCGCATCGGGATCGACGGGAAGTCGTTGGGATTGGGGAAGAAAGCCGCGCAGGTCGCGGAACTGACGACAGGCCGCGCCGTCGAAAGGGAAAGCGACTCGCAGTTCCGCTTCGAGTTGCCCGCGGAGGATGTGGCGCTGCTCGAGTTGAACTCAGGTGATTGATCCAAAATGGCGCGGGCGCGCCATGAAGAGAGACTCTCGACGGACTCAGTCTTTTTTGCATGCGCCCTGAAAGGCGACATCAATGACACGCCACGCGACGAGAGCCGCCCGCATTCACACCCGGATGTTCGACGTTGAAGTGAATTCCGACACGGGCGCGTTTGCCCTTATCGATAAGGTTACGGGACAACAGTGGGGAGCGGACCCGTGGGTGGGAACCGCGGGCATCCTTTCTTTGGAGACTCCGTACGGCCAGAAACGCGAGTTTCTCCTGAGCCGCGCCAGCGAGATTCGTGTGGAGACGTTGGGCGATTCGGCCATTGACATCGCGTTTGCGCGGCTGGTCGCGGAAAGCGGCGAGGTCGTTGACGCCACGGTCAAAGCCCGGCTCGCCGTGGCGGATGACGAAGGCGGCGTGCGCGTTGAGGTTCTCGCCATCGACCCTCCCAACGCCTGGAGTTTCGCGGAACTGGAGTATCCATGCCGGCTGGGCGCGCTTCGGACGGACGTGGACGAGGGATACATGGTCGCTCCGTATCTCCAAGGCAGCATCGTTCCCTCCACGGTCCGGAATTGGAAAGAGATTCCGAAGCTCAGTCCTTGGTCCTGGGACGACGGGCCCTGGATGGAGCCGGGCGGGGCGGACCTGCGCATCGGCGGATGGCTGTCGGCGTCGCTGCCGATGTTTGGCGCGGTCAAGGGCGCGAGCGCCTTCATGGGCATCGTGGAAACGGAAAACGACGCCTCGCTCCGCTTTGTGCTCAACAGCAACTATCAGCATGTGTTCAGCCGCGCGGGCCGCCTGTCGCCATACAGCCGCATTGCCGTCTGCTCGCCGCTTTGGCTCGCGGAGCGCGGCAAGCTTGGCTATCCACGATCGATCCTCTACCTATCTCTGCCGGGCGGCGACTATGTCGCCATGGCCAAGCGGTATCGGCAATTTGCGCGGGGCCAGGGGCTTCTCGTCACGTTGCCCGAGAAGATCGAGCGGACTCCGGCGCTTCGCCAGATCATCGGCGGCCCCTGGGTGCATCTCGAGGGCGGGTATCCCTATTACATTGATCATCCGCTATACCGCTACACGTGGAACGATGCCCGCAAGTTTGTTGATGATCTGAGGGATTATGTTGGACTGAAGCGCGCGCTGCTGACGCTATGGATCGGCTATCAGCATCTTCCTCCCGATTTCTATCCATTTCATTCCGCCCAGGGCCCCATCGAGGATCTGCGAAGCTTGATCGAATATGCCAAAACCCGCGACGTTCTAATCAACTTCTATCACGGCTATCCGGCGCTTCTCGACGACGCGCCCAACGGCGACGTGGCGCGCGCGCGGAAGTTGAACGCCCAGGGATGGATGGGTCAACGCTGGGGCCGGAACTGCCCGGCGTTTTTCCTCGAGCATGCAAGGAAGAACCTGCCGCCCGCCGTGCGCGACAGCGGCATGGTTTGCGACTATACCGACATTCTCACCGCTTGCACGTTGAACGAGTGCTGGGACGAGCGCCATCCGTTGACCCGCACGGAGGATCGCCGCCTGCGCGAGGAAACGATGAGATTCATCGCCAGCCTGGGCCTCTTCTCCGGCTCGGAGTGGCCCGTGCCCTATGCTATGCCACACCTTGCCTATTTCCGCAACGGCGGCGCCGGCGCCGGCAGCCATCTGATCCTGAGCCAGGTCCCCGTGCCGCTGTTCAATTTGGTCTTCAAAGACTGCGCCATCATGTATGGCCAGTTCTTCCCGGTAGCCGATGCGGCGATGATGCGCGACCTGGCGGCCGGCTGCCACCTGCAGGCCACGCTGTTCAGTCTCAAGATATACTATACTCCCGGTTATTTCCGCACCCGCGAAGGGATCAGATTGAACGTTGATATGTTTCAGGACTGGAACCGCGCCACCGGGCTGGAAGAGTTGACGAGTCATGAATTCCTTGAGGAATGGAACGGCCCCTATCGCACGCGATTCAGCGACGGTTCGGTAGCGTTGATGAATCTGACCACGGAGATTCGTGAGGTGGAGGGCCAAACGTTGATGCCCGACAGCATTCATCTTCATTTCGCTGACGGGCGGAAGATCAAGGCAACCCCCAGAGCGGGATGGGAGTTGGAGAAGTCGTAAGTTCGGAGTGCAATTAGGAAGGCGTGCCATGGAACGCGACCGATATGGCGGCTTTTTGGCCGTGAAGTCGAAGGCGACTGGGTATTTTCGCCTTGAGATGGTGGATAGGCGATGGTGGTTCATCACTCCCGACGGACATGGGTTCATCGCCGTCGGGTTCAACCATGCCTCCCCCAAATTTCTGGAGGCCAGTTACAATCGCGAGTACTGGGATAAGACTCTGCCCACCCCGCAAGCGTTCGAGGAGATGGCCATCGCGGACGCCAAGGCGTGGAAAATGACCATGATCGGCTATGGGGCCGTGAAGCCACGCGGGCGATTCCCGTATCTGCTGCGCGTCACGTTCCCCGGCCCCTCCTGCTGGATGCCCGAGCCGACCTATGCCGACATGTTCTCCCCGGAATTCGAGGCGGCGTGCGACTCTGCGGCGCGGACCACATGCACTCCCGCGGCCGAGGATCCGATGCTTATCGGCTACGCCATGAATGATGTGCCGGAGTGGCCGATCCTCGGCCGCGTGTCCAAGCGCCGCGCGATGAATTGGATCGACCACATCAAGTCGCGCGGACTGGACAGCCCGGGGAAACATGCTTATGTGTCACTCATTCGCCAGAGGCACGGCGGAATTGAATCGTTCAATGCGGCATATGATACTCACTTCCGATCCTGGGATGAGCTGATCGCGGATGGGGATTTCGTATATAATGTATTGCTTAAACCGGAGATTGCCCGGGCCGACGACGAGGCGTTTCTATCTCTCATGACGGACCGCTATTATGAGGTCGGCTGCCAGGCGATTCGACGGGCCGATCCGAACCACCTGCTCTTGGGCGAGATCCTCGATGGCAATCGCGGCCTGCCGCGAGAGGTCCTCGCCACCGCCCGCGGCCGGATCGACGCGCTGTCGACGCAGTTCTATGGCTTCCTCAAAGAACAAGCGCCGTTTCTGGAGAGCTGGCATCGCGATTCGGGGAAGCCGATCCTGCTGGCGGATTCCTCGTTCGGCATGAGGACCGAGGCGCTTCCGGAGGCGGTGGGGCCGCGCCTCCATTCGCAGGAAGAGCGAGCGAGGGAGTTCGAGCGCTATGCCCGGCAGGCGTTGGGCGTCCCGTATATCGTCGGATGGATCTGGTGCGGATACATCGACGCTTCGGCGGAGGTCGAGCGCCGCAACCAGCATCACGGGATCAAGGACGCCTGGGGCAATCCCCATGAGCCGCTTTCATCGCGGATCGCGGCCACCTATGCCGAGCTATTTGACATTGCTTCGGGAAAATGAGAGAAGGCTGCGTTTCCCCAATTTCTCACCGGGAGATCTTCTGATGCTAAATCGCTCCGTTCTGGACTGGCCGACC
>JAPLSS010000423.1 GCA_026398515.1 Candidatus Sumerlaeota bacterium
ACGTTCAACAAGCAGGCGGTGGCCATGGACCGCCAGCAGCAGGCCATCGATTTGGCGCGGAAGCACGGGATTCGGTACGCCTCGACGTTCATCCTCGGCGCCCCGGGCGAAACGCGCGACGACATCATCTCATCGTTCGAGTTCGTCAGCGCGAATCTCGACGTCTTCCACTACGTGCAGTTCCACCCGCTGGTGGTCCTTCCCGGCACCGAAGTTTGGGAATGGGCCAAGCGCGTCGGCGTGACGGACGCCAACCTGGAGGGCGTGGCGTTTGAGCCCGCGGACGTGGCCGATGAGCGCGACTATTACCTGAAGCGCTGGCCGTTTCTGAACGAGGCCAACATGTCGCGCGAGGAGCTGTACTCCTATTTCCTCGCCGCGCAGAAGATCGAGGCCCTGGTCTGGGGCCACACGCAAACGCGCGAGACGCTGGAGCAGGCGCGGCGGGAGCTGGATCAGGCGCGGGGCGAGGCGCGGACGGCGCGTTCGCCGGAATACGTCGCGGCCAACACGCCCATCCTGAGCATCGTGCGCGAGAAGGCCAGGCGCCGGCTGCGCCAGATTCTCGATCACGGCGCATCGAAATGACGCAGGCGAATTCAAACCGTCGCGCGGCCGTGGCGCTGGCGCGGTGCGGCGGCTATGAAGTGGCGGAAGTCCGCCGCGCGCTGGAAGAGGCGCTGAGCCATCTCGGCGGGCTGGGCGCGTTCGTCCGACCGGGCATGCGCGTGCTGCTGAAGCCGAACCTGGTAAAAGGCGCGCCGGCCGCGCGGGCCGTCAACACGCACCCGGTGTTCGTGGAAGCCGTGGCGCGCATGACGATGGACTTGGGCGCGCGGCCGACGATCGGCGACAGCCTGTCGATCTTCAGCGCGCGTACGGCGGCGGCGGTGTGCGGGTTGGACAAGGTGGCCGACCGCCTGGGCATCGAAATCATCGACCTGGACAAGCCCGTCGCCGTCCCCTCGCGGCTCGGGAAGCGGGCGCCGACGCTGCAACTGTCTTCCGTGGCGCTTGGGTTCGACGCGATCCTCAATCTGCCGAAGTTGAAGTGTCATGAGCAGCTCTACATGAGCGCGGCCACCAAGAACCTGTTCGGGATCGTGCCCAAACAGCGCAAGTTTCTCCTGCATTATTGGATCGGCGCCGAGCCGGAACTGTTCGCCCGAATGCTCGTCGACGTGGCCGCCCACGCCGCCCCCGCCCTCACGCTGGTGGACTCGATCGTCGCGCTGGAACGCGGCGGGCCGATCCATGGCGATCCGCGGCTCGTGGGATTGGTCCTCGCGGGAACGGATTGCCCGGCCATCGACCGCGTGGCGGTGGAGATCGTCGGCGCGGACCCGGCGCGCCTGCTCACGCTCGGCGCCGCGCGCCAGATGGGATGGGGGACGCCGGACCTGGAGGCGATCGACGTGCTGGGAATTCCGCTGGAAGACGCCAAGGTTCCGGGGTTTGTGAGGACCGCGGTGGCGAGGCCAATAGCCTATCGCGCAAGTCAGATTCCCTCGTTCCTCGTGCGCAACCTCTATCGGCGGTTCATCAAGCGCGCCGGCGCGGGGTGAGACGCTGGAATAGGACCCATAGGACGTATGGAACCTATGGGGCTTATACGACTTATTGGGCGCCCAAAACATCGCGGTATACGGCCTTCAGCCGCTCGCCCAGGCGGGGCAGGTCAAATTCTTCGCGCGCGCGGCGCCGGGCGCCTTGAGAGAGACGCGAGCGCAGTTCGCCGTCGGCGAGAACGCGGTTCAACGCCTTGGCCAACGCGCCGGCGTCGCCGGGCGGGACGATCAGGCCGCTTTCGTTGTCGCGGTTCACGAACGCCACTCCGCCCACCGCGGTCGACACCGCCGGCAGGCCGCAGGCCATCGCTTCCACCTGGCTCAAACCGAAGGCCTCGGCCCGCAGGTGCGCAGGCAGGCAATACACGTCGGCGGCGTGAAGGCGAATCCGAACGGCCGAGTCGTCCAAAGCGCCAAGAAACAGGACGCGCTCGGCGAGGCCCGCGTCGCGCGCCTGTTTCCGCAGGGCCGGCCCTTCTGGCCCGTCGCCGATGATCCACGCCTCGGCTTCCACCTGGCGCATCGCCTCGATCAGGAATTGCAGGCCCTTGTAATAGCGAAGACGCCCGACAAAGGCGACGACCGGCCTCTTCTTTCCGGCGCGCAGACGCTCGCATTCCGTCCGCTCCGATTCGGAGAGCTCGCATGCGCGCACGTCGACCGCCAACGGCACGCACACGCACTTCGAGGCGAAGCGCTGGAGGTGAGCCGAAGTCCGGGCATAGTCGGGCGAGGTCGGCATGATGCGCGCCGCTCGCTCCAGAAAGCGATAATGCCAACGCTGGTACACGCGCAACGCCCACGCCTGCCGCACAATGTCGCTGTGCCAGGTGACGACGACCGGCGCCGGCGGCCTGGCCCAGAGAACCGAAATCTCCGCGGTCGGATTCGGCAGGTGAACGTGGATCAGGTCCGTTGGAAGGCGTCGAATCCAGGCCGCCAACCGCGGCGTTAGCGGCGCCGAAAGCCAGCGCCCGAACGTCGCGGCCTTGACCACGGGAATTCCATTCACCGTTTCGCGCTCGTCGCGCCCGCGGCGGTTGGACACGAGCACGGTTGGGGCGAATTCGTCGGACGTGGCGCGGCACATCAGGTGAATGGTCTTCTCCACGCCGCCGACGAACGGCGGCCAGAAGTCCTTGTAGACGTGCAGCACGCGGGGGCGGTCAACCATGGCGCTCTCCCCTGCCCCGCTGGAGTTCGCTCAACAGCGCGTCGATTTCCTCCATGCGCCGCTCCCACGAATGCTCCCGGGCCAACGCGATGCGCGCCTCGCGCCGCGACGGATCATCGGCCGCGAGCGCGCGCTCCAGTTCTTGCACGAACGCTTCCGGCGTTGAAACGAGCGGCACAAACGCCCGATACTCTTCGAGGGCGGGCAACGGAGTGGACACCACCGGCTTGCTCGTCGCCAGGTATTCCAAGAACTTCAGGGGAGAAGTGCTCTCCGTCGATGGATCGGTTCGATAAGGGATGATCAGCGCGTCAGCCCCCGCCAGATGCGCGGGCAGTTCCTCGTAAGGGACGTGGCCGAGAAAACGGACGTTCCGGCGGGCGCGCAAGGCGCGAATCTCCTCCGCGCCCGCGCCTTCCCACAGCGGCCCGATCAACACCCACTGCCAGTCCGCGCGCGCTTCGATCATCCGGCGCAGCAACGACGCGTCGATTTTCGAAGAAGCAAGGTTTCCGGCGAAAACGATGCGGGGGCGCGGGATGGCCTGCATCTCAGGAGGGACGGCCAACGCCCCCGCCGCGCGGTGGAAATGGTCGAAGTCGGCGACGTTGGGCAGGTAGCGCGTCTTCTCCGGCGCCAAGGCGGAAAGCCGCTTGAACAGCGGAGGCGCGCTGGCCAACATGAGATCGCCCCGTGCGGCCAGAAGCGCCTCGCCCCAGGCGATTTCCTCGGCGGCGGCGCCGGGGACCCGCGTCAGATCGTCCACCGCGTGATAGATCACCGGCGAGAAGAGACGGAGGTCCTCTTCCAGGAGAACCACGGCGCGGGGGTTGAAAAACCAGCCGACCGGCTCCTGAAAACGCAACTCGCTCATCGCCCTGCGCACGGCGCCCGCGAATGAGCGCGCCAGATGCTTTGCGCGCCATCCCTTCAGCCCCGGCGGCGGCGCCAGCGGCGAGAGCCTCCACACGCCCGGCTCGACCTCGCGCGGAGCGCCCTTGGCCTTCCACACGCGGCGGGCGATCCGCCACAGGTCGGCCGGATTGCGTCGAGGCCGCCGCGTGCCGACCGTGTCGATGAACAACACGCGACCGGCCTGGGCGAACCGGCGCGCCAGGTGGTGCTGATTCGTCGGCAGCGGCGAGTCCCATTCCGCCAATCCGAAGCAGACGATGTCGGCGTGATGTGTCATCAAAGCGCTGCCATTGTCCCGCGCAATCAGGTGGCGTGGGCTGCCCAGCCTGCGCTCTTTCCATCGCCGCGGTATGGAGTCCCGCCTTCAGGCGGAATATTGCGCGCCAAGGCAGGGCCGGCGATTACACAGTCCGCCTGAAGGCGGGACTCCATACTCCCCACATCCATATTGCTTTAGCGCAGGCTGGAAAGCCTGCGCCACTCGCGCCGCGCCAGATCCACCGCGCCTTCGACCGGGCGACGCGCCGAGCGACGAGGCCTCAAGTCGGGCGCGCGTTCGACCAATCGTTTCGACAAGGCCTCAAAGAACGCCGCATCCTCGGTCATCCCGCCGCCCAGCACGCACGGGACAGTTTGCTCGCCTTCCGCGTCGCCGAACAAGCGCACGCGCACCGCGGCCGCCGCGTCGCACAGGCGCTCGATCGCCCCGCGGACAATGCGCCCGGCTTCCGCGTCGCCCTGTTTCCAGGCGGCGAAAACGACCGGAGCCAGCGCCGCGATTGGGGCCGCCGCGCGGCCCGTCCTTCTCGTCCACTCAATCAAGTCCGGCGCTTTGCCCAGTCTCAGGTGAGAGTAAATCGCGCCGGTCAACGCGGTTTGCGGCCCGCGCCCGTCGAATTCGCGGCAGACCGTGCGCAGGGCCTCCAGGCCGATGGCGTAGGCGCTCCCTTCGTCGCCCAACAGGTGGCCAAAGCCGTCGGCGCGCGCCCGGCGTCCGTCGCGGGCGAGGCCGAACGCGATGCAGCCTGTGCTCGCCACCAGCATCACGCCATAGCCCTCGGGCGCCCCGGCCACCAGCCCGATATGGGAATCGTTGGTCAGCAGGGCGGGGATGCCGGGAAGCGCCTCTTCCACAACGCGGCGAAACACCGCTTCGTCTTCCGGCCGGTCGTAGCCCGCTTGCCCGACACACGCCGCGACCGGACGGCAGCCCTTCGCCAGCGCGGCCTCGCGCAATTCCACGAGCAGGGCGCGCAGGTTGCCCAACGCCTTCCCGGCCCCGCCGCTGGAGGGGTTCGTCGGCCCGCCTTCGCACGCATGCAGCACGGCGCCGGAGTCGTCGACCGCCAGGCCCCGCGTGTGCGTCCCGCCGCCGTCCACGCCCAAGAAGGCCACGTTCCCGTGTTCGGTGTCCTCGCGCATCCCGAAGGCGCCTCCCCGCCCGGTGGTGTTTACAACATTATCCCCTTGTCCGGGCGGGAGAATCAACCCCGCAAAAAGGCCGCCCGTCGAGCTTGACACAGGCTTGGACGGTGTGTTCAATGCCGCCTGCTTTTGGCGCGGGTCATTAGCTCAACTGGTAGAGCAGCGGACTCTTAATCCGTTGGTTGAAGGTTCGAGTCCTTCATGGCCCACCATAAATGCTGTAAAACCAGTGCCATGCGAGAGAACTCTGCACGGCCCATCACATGCTGAATCGCCTAGGTTGCAAATAGGTTGCACGAGAACCGAAATTGCCGCCCGGATCGGCTCCGAGCGGCGGTTCTATTCTCAAGGGCGCGCTGCTCGTCAGCCGCATCACGGATTCTTCGGCCGGGCACTGCATTCGGCTTCAAACGCATACGAGCACAGGCTTCCGGGTGATCTGGTCATCGACGCGGACGCCGAGAAGGCTGAGCGCCTCGCCGACCTTCCGAACCGCGGCGGCGGGAGAGAGCGCCGGGCAGTTGATGAGTTTCTCGTACAGCATCGCCTCGGCCAGGTGGTGTACCAGTCCGAGACCACTGTGCGGTAGGCGATGACGCCCGCCGCCCCGCTGGCCTTCTTGATCTTCTCCAGAACCTTGCGATCGGCTCCCACTTCGCAGCAGGAGAAGATGATGACCTTGCCCTCCAGCCCCTCAAAGATCGCCGGTTGCTCGCCGAGTTTCAGGCGTTCGAAGGTCAGATAAAGCGTGGCCTTGCCGACGCCGGAATCGTCGGAGCCATGCCCCATGATGTGGATGAACCGTGTTGCGGCATCCCGGCCTTCCTTGCGCAGAAAACGCCGAACATCCTCCACTGTGTGAACGCGTTCATGCAGGACTTCGGCTCCGTAGGCGCTGAGCCGCTGCTGCATCATTTGCGCGTAGGTGCGGCCGGAACGAAGGCTGCGGTCGAGCGATCAGCGCCCGGTCGGGCGAAGGCCGCAGCCGGCGGACCGGCACGACCAAACGCTTTCCCGAGTCGGTGATGACCCGCCGCGTCCTTGGCTCCACACGTGTAACTCGGCCCCGGTGCTTCTCGCCCTGGTCGGTGAAAACCACACGTTCGTCCAGATCGGATCGAGCCATTCAGCCACCTTCCTCTCTTCGTGGTCGCAAGGAGTGTCCATCCTTGAGTGCGAACGCCTGGCCGTCGTCGAATTGCGTTCGCCGCGTCTCCGAGTAGTGTTCGGTCTTGCCGCGCGTCAGACTGATCATCCGGCGAACATGTCTTAGGCAGAGAGAATCCGAACAAACCGCCATTGGCTTCGATCACTCAACCAATGCCTTCAGCAACGCCTCGCGGATGTCGGAGTAGAACTGCACGTCGATCTTCGGGGCCATGTCGTCGGACAACTCGAACAACCTCTTGCGCGCGGAAACCGGCATCAAGAGAACGGTGGCGCCCTTCTCCATAGCCATCTCGGCGATGCTGACGGCGTTGTGAAGCGGGTCAATCGAGCCGCCGAGGTTCAGGCCGCCGCCGACAACCATCC